>CAZNWX010000088.1:0-8277 GCA_964576415.1 uncultured Magnetovibrio sp.
GCATCCGCCTACGCCGCCGCCGCCGATCTGAAAGCCGCGGGTATTGAAGTTCAAGCCATTGTCGACTTGCGCGACAGCCCCGAGGCACCTGAGTTGGAAATCGCCGGCAACGCAAATATCGGCGTATTGAACGGCCATGCAGTCGTTGCGGCACACGGCTCTAGGTCTGTGAATTCCGTGACGGTCATGCCCGTCGATGGCGATGCCAACCCGGTTGGCAAAGCCCAGGAAATCCTATGCGACGTGGTCTGCCTTTCCGGTGGCTGGACGCCCAGCGTACATCTCTTCTCCCAGTCGCGCGGCAAACTTCGCTATGACGAAACCCTGTCCGCTTTCGTCCCAGATAAAAATTTTCAACGCGAACGCTCCGCCGGTGCTTGCCGAGGTGCCCTGCAACTGCACACCTGCCTTCATGAGGGCGCCCAGGCGGGCGCGGAGGCCGCCGTTGCCGCCGGGTTCGATGCCACTGCAACGAATGTGCCCATTTGCAGTGCCGATACCGTGGTCAAACCGCGCGTGCTTTGGACCATCTCAACGCCGGATCATCTGCACTGTGGCAAACAGTTCGTTGATCTGCAAAACGACGTCACGGCGGCAGACGTGGGCTTAGCCTACCGGGAGGGCTATCGCTCCGTCGAACACTTGAAACGTTACACGACCCTCGGAATGGGTACAGACCAAGGTCGCACGTCAAACGTCAATGGTCTCGCTATTATGGCAGGGTACCGAGCAGACGCTATTCCTGCCGTCGGCACAACCACGTTCAGGCAACCTTTCACGCCGATCCCAATGGGCGCCGTCGCCGGTCTGAACGCCCATGATCACGTAGCTCCAGTCCGGACAACGCCACTCCATCACTGGCACGCCGTCGCAGGAGCCTCCTACGCCCCGGCTGGCCAATGGCTGCGCGCACAGGGATATCCGCAGGATGGCGAAACCCTGGAGGAGGCGACAATGCGTGAAGCTGAACATGTGCGCAAAAAAGTAGGGATCGTCGACGTATCGACCCTCGGAAAAATCGACGTGCAGGGACCAGACGCGCTGGAATTCCTGAACCGGGTCTACATCAACGGCTTTTCCAACTTGGCGGTCGGCAAATGCCGTTACGGCGTCATGCTGCGCGAAGATGGATTGGTGGACGATGACGGCGTGGTGACGCGTCTGGCCGAAAATCGCTACATGATCACCACCACGACCACCCATGCTGGCGCGGTCATGGGTCGCCTGGAATACCTCCTGGACGTGGACTGGCCGACGCTAAACGTCCACCTTTTATCCGTCACCGACGATTGGTCCGGCATCGCTATAGCGGGACCACACTCGCGCACAGTTTTGACTAAGCTGACCTCCGCCGATCTTTCCGACAGCGCCGTTCCATTCATGGGTTATGCCGAAATCGACATAGACGGCGTGCCCGTACGCCTGTTCCGAATTAGCTTCTCCGGCGAACTGGCCTACGAAATCAACATGGCGCCCAATGCCACACGCACAGTTTGGGACGCACTTTTGAAAGCCGGTGCCGACCAAGAGATCATTCCCTACGGTTTAGAGGCCATGAATGTGCTCCGCATTGAGAAAGGCCACGTGGTCGGCGGCGAATTAAATGGCCGTACTACGGCTGGCGGCTTGGGCTTTAGTGAGATGATGTCTACCAAGAAGGCCTTTGTTGGTCAGATTCCGGCCCGGCGCGAAGGCTTAACACGGGACGATATTCATCAATTGGTAGGGCTTGTACCCACTGATGAGACGACCCGCATCCCGCGTGGCGCGCAATTAATTGCCGATCCTAAGGCTACCAAACCGGTGGCCATGCATGGCGAGGTCACCTCCCAATGCATGAGCCCGAACCTCGGGCACCCCATCGCCCTGGCCTTGCTGAACGGCGGGCGCGCGCGACACGGGGAAACCCTTAAGGCTCACTCACCGATCACCGGTCAGACCGTGACGGTCAATGTGACCCACCCTGTCTTCATCGACCCGCAAGGAGAACGGCTCCGTGGCTAATTTAGCACTGCCTATCGCACCCGGCACCTACGGTGCGGAACACCGCGACGGCCCCGGCGTCACGATCTCCAAACGTCAAAACTTGCACATCCTGCACTTGGCCGGCAATCTAAGAGATGCGGATTTCCCCACTGCCGCGCGCGGTGCCCTGGGGTTGCCCCTACCCCAATTGGCTGGGGAAACTCGCGATGGTCATGGCGTGCGCGTCCTCTGGCTGGCGCCGAACCGCTGGCTTGTGGTCAGTGGCCACAAGTTGGAAACGGGCGCGTTTGGCGAGAAGGCATCGGTTAACGACGTGGAGCAAGGCCGCTCTGTACTGCGCCTGAGCGGGCGCAGCGTCCGTGACCTATTGTGTAAAGGCTGCCCAATAGACCTGGATCCACAGTCCTTTTCCGCCGGCCACGCGGCGGCGACTTTGCTCGGCCATCTGAACGTCGTTATTGATTGTATCGCCGATGATGTCTTCGATCTCTACGTGACCCGTTCCTACGATCATTTTGTCCGCGACTGGTTGGTCCGCGCAGGTAAGGAATTCGGCGTCAGTATTTCTGCCACCTAATCCCAATAGTTGTTATTTGAAACCCTGGAAATTTCAGGTCACGTCTGGTTTCGAGACCAAATAGCCTGCCACCCTAGGAATGTTCTCCTTGTAGATTCTGGAGAGCCGCCGACACGCATTGACGCGGTACTTGCGGAATTGTCGGGCATCTTCTAGCTCGACGAAGAAGAAAGGATCTCCGTGTGGCCCTATTCCGCCGCCGCTTCGGCCAACAAAGTTTCCCCAGGCTTTACGATTGAGAAGTCCACCGCCACGCGTTCGACAGCCATGTCGTCGCCGTCAAATGTCACACGCGTGAACCAGGAGTTTTCCAGGTCGCGGGTTTCTGGAAAGTCGGTGCGGAAATGAGCACCACGGGAATCTTCGCGGGCCTCGGCAGCCTTGACGATAGAACGGCTTACGAGGATGAGGTTCTTCAGGTTCATCCAATCGTGCCAAGTGAGATTGTAGGCAACGTTCGTGCCATCGACGCCGCGCTGGTTAAGGTTCGTTTCCAGATCAGCCAGCTTGCCTGTCGCCCGGGTCAGACTGTCCGCGTCGCGGAGGATACCAGCGTCGTCCCACATAAACTCGAACATATCCTCGCGGATGCTCTCCAGGTTGGCGGGCTTGTTCGCAAACGGATGGTGGCAAGACGCAAGGGCCGCATCAATGGCGGCTAGGTCCGGGTCGCGCCACTCCCCCTCCAATGGGACCCACTTCGCCATGGCATCCCCCGCCAAACCGCCGAACACAGTGGAGTTCCCTACGCCATTACCGCCCAACCGGTTGGCGCCGTGCACACCGCCCGTATCTTCGCCGGCCGCATAGAGCCCGGTGATCGCCGTCGTGCAATCCACATTGAATTCCACACCGCCCATCATGTAGTGCGCTGTAGGCACCACCTCGACATCGCCACCCACCAAGTCGAAACCGCAGTCGGCGCAGCGTTCAACCATCCCCTTGAACATCTTGCGTACAGTGGGGTGGTCCAAGTGCTTCATAGTGATGTAGAGGCCGCCGTGCTGGGCCGTGTTACCGGCCCGCATCTCTGTTAACATGGCGCGCGAGACGATGTCTCGGGTCGCCCGCTCGTTCCGCTCATCGTACTTGTGCATGAAGCGTTCTTTGTCACCACCCAAAAGGTACCCGCCGAAGCCACGCAAGCCCTCTTCAATAATGGTGCCGGTGATCCGCGTGTCTTTGCCGGCGATCAAGCCAGTCGGATGGAACTGCACCATTTCCATGTCCCGCAATGGCAACCCGGCGCGCAACATCATGGCGAGGCCATCGCAGCTCTTATCCCCACTTGGAGTATGGTACTTGTACATGACCGGCCCTCCGCCGGTGCCGACCAATACGGCCTTCGCCTTAACAAAGCAAAATGCGCCTGTGCGCATGTCATTCATCAACACGCCCGAAATGGCAGCGCCGTCGGGCGTCTTGATCAGTTCCACAGCACGGTGGTCTTCAAGGCGGTGCACGCCACGGTTCCAGACCTGTTCGGCTAGGCGATTGATAATCTCAATCCCCGTAAGATCGCCCTTGTGGACCGTGCGATCGAAGGTCTGTCCGGCAAATGCCTTTTGGTGAATGGTGCCGTCCGGATTGCGGTCAAAGTAGCAGCCGAGTTCGTTCTCCAACTCGCGGATGCGGACCTGGGATTCCTTCACCAAGGTCCAGGCCAACTCCTGATTATTCAACCACTTGCCACCTTCGATGGTATCCATGAAATGGCGTTCGACGGAGTCTCCTTCGGCCAGGGCGACGTTGTAGCCGCCCTGCACCATCCGTGTGCAACCAGTCTTACCAAGCAAGCCTTTAACGGCGACTGTGACGTCCAAATTCGGCGCTCCCTGTAGGCAATGCAATGCGGCGAACAGGCCGGCACCGCCAGACCCCAGGATCAAGACGTCCGTGTTGATCGTTCGGATATCGCGAGGGGGCATGTGAGATGTCTCCCTAGTCAGTCAGCGTCAGGCAGGCCACAGCTAACAGCGCGAGGATCAAGCGCCATTGAGAAGATACACCAAGGCAATAACCAAGCTGAGACCAGCGGTGATGGACACAATGGTCTTCTGACCGTCACGCCAAGGCAGGAATTCGACGGCCAGCAGACGCAACCCGCCAGTCAGATGCGCGGCCAGAAGCAGGATCAACACTGTCTCGGCGGCCTTGACGATCGGTACGTGGGTCCAAGTCAGGAATTGATCAAACTGGGCCGCGTCGTTGAGACCCATGTAAAGCACTTGGAAGTGCACGGGTAGAAACAACGCCAACAGCACCCCCGACACCCGGTGCACGACAAAGGCCCAATAGTTGGGATGATCGCGGTGCGCCGTTCTCATGCCGCACCTCCCATTGTGTAGAACCCCCAGACGACCCGGAAGCCAAGCACGGCGATGAAGGTTGCGGCGATGAAACACAGAAGGTCCACCCGGGCTCGCGATAGCTTGGTCATCTCCGAGAGTATAGCACGGAGGCCGATGGGCGCATGCACCACAACGGCGGCGACGAATACCGCGTAGAAAGCGAACCACACACCGCTACCAGCGACCCGATCAATGATTTCGGCGGCCGACAGCCCACCCTGAACAGCCCCGACGATAGTCACTAAGTGTACAATTATGCAAAGCGCCAGCACCATGGCGCTGAGCCGCTGGGCCAGCCAGAGGTGCGTTTCCCTCTGCGCGTCGACAGTGTCTTCAGGACGTTTCATTTCAACTGTCCTTTCAGGGCGGCGATGGCTGTTGCCCGTTTCAAACCGGCGATGGCGCCGGTGGGATTGAGATGCTTCACACAACGCTCCACACAACCCTGTTGCGAATGGCAGGCCTGGCAGCCACCCGCGCCGGCCACGGCCTTCAGGCGATCTATGCCGGCCACGTCGCGTTCGTCATTCATCAGGGTCCAGGCCCGGTTCAGCGCGGCAGGACCTAGGTAGTCTTTGTTCCAGGCGACTACGTCGCAGGCTGAATAGCAGACCCCACAACCAATGCATTCGATGCCGGCGCTGGCGACCTTGCGTTTCGAACTGTCGGGAGAAACGGCAGAGAAATCATCGTGGCGTGTTTCGGAGCCGTGGAACTGCCCCTTCGCCTTCGCCCACTTGTCAAAGAAGTCTGTCATGTCCACCGACAGATCCTTGATCACCTCGAGGTTCCGAAGCGGTGCTACGTCCAATTGTCCTGTATCATCTAAAACCTTGTCCACGTGAGTTCGGCATGTCCACAGAGGGCTTCCGTTGACGGTCATAGCGCAGGACCCACACACGCCGACCCGGCAGGCGAAACGATAGCTTAGGGACGGGTCGATGTGGCGTTGGATGTAGGTAATCACATCCAGCACGGTTTGGCTTTCTTGGCGAGGCACCTCATATTTCTGATAACGCCCCTTTTCGGCTCCGCGCCAGACGGCAACTGTGAGTGTTTCTCGGCTCACTGATCCTCTCCAAACTCGATGACACAACCCAAGGCGTTCTCCGGCGCAATCCACAAACTATCGGGCGCATCTTCATAGGCAACACCGTTCTCGCCCATGCAGGTACGAACCGCCTCCAGGTCCTCAACAGCGATCCGGTATCCGCCGAAACGGCCTGACGGCGCGGTCACCCCAGGAAACCGAGCGGCGAAGGCCACCGGCGACAGGATGCTAACCTTGCCAGCTACGGGATCAAGCACCAGACCGTTCGTAAAGGTCTCCGCCGGACCCGCATCGACAGCGATCAGGAACACTTCACTGATCGTTCGCGCGCCGTTGGCATGGATTTGATACTCGGCCTTCCAAAACAGGTCCGGACGCCATTGCTGGCAAGTGAAGGCCATGGCGTCAGGGAGTGCGGGCACTGAGGTGAAGGCCAAGGTGAACCCCACCGTGACCTCGGTCCCATCGGGCAATTGGGCCAGCCGTGAAAAATCAAACATCTCATAGGTGGTCAGGCCGTTCGATTTGAAGGCGTTACGGTCAGCCGCGGCATCTATTGTCTGCATGACAATCATGCTGAGGCCCTGGCCGCGGGTCAGGTAGTCACGGTTGTAAACGCCAAAGCTGAACGCGCCAGGGTCGGCTTCGATCACGTCTTCGGGCTTGGTTACACCAAGAACCTCGAGGAAGCATCCCTGCAGTTGCGCCAATCGGTTACCCGTGCCAAAGGGATGCTGAGCCCGGGGGGTCAGCGTGAAACCAATCCGTTCAAAGAATTCGGATGCTTGATCCAAATCATCAACAGCCAGTACCAAATGATCAAAGACGCGGCTCATGCGGCATCTCGATCGATAGTGACCGCTCCTGTCGCCGGGTCCACGTAGACCTGGTCTCCTGTTTGGATCGCGCAGGTAATATCCATCTCGAACCGGTCAACCAGGGGAAACTCGGCAAAGGCCGCACCCTGGGCGATAATCGGGTTGGCGTAGTTAAGTAACAGGGCCAAAGGGGCCATGTCCCGGGAAGCCATTTCACGTAGCATCCAAGCTGTTGCTACGCCACCCTTCGCCGCGTTCAAAACCAGAACCTTGCCCACGTAGCTCTCACCATGGAGTTTGTGGGAGGGACGCGAAAAGATGCCTTTAATCCGGTCGAGGTCATAGCGGGCCGAGAAGTTATCGAGAGCGACTAGGGCTTCGCCGGAGACAGACGGACCAATACCCACATGGCCTTGAATAACGGTGCCCATCAGACAATCCTCCCAGCCACTGCACTATCGATACAGCGTTCCATATCGGCCAACACGGGTTCATACCCGTAGCCACCGATAATGTTTGTCAGCTTAGCCGAATTGGTCATCAGCCGCGTCCAGTTGTTCGCCTCGCCCAGCTCACGGGCATGCATCTGGTAGAAACAGACCCCTTCCAAAACCACGGCGCCGGCGTCTTCAATCGTTTGCGTGAGCCCCATGCGATCGGACGCATGCTTGTTTTCGGGGTTCGTGGCAATCAGGAGCGCCACGTCGCGGTGAACCTGGCGGTCCTTGAGCAAATACGCACAGCACTCCATCTCCAGGAGGGATAGCTGCGGCGCGGCAAACACAACCACATCGAGGGCGTCATCCGCCGCGCCGTAGCCGGCAAGGAAGTCCTCAAAATCCGCCTTGCCGATCTTAGTCGGATCTGGCGCCGGACCGTCGAATACAGTCTGCAGGTCGGGAGCTTCCGGCGTTACACCGACCATGTGGAATAGGGCCGTGGATCCGTAACTCGCCAGTGCCGCTCCAAAATGCTTGAGGTCGTCGGAGGTCGGCGCCGGTCCATGGATACCGTTGATCACCGGCACCTCGTAATAGGACGCCATTGTACGGCCGACGAGACCGCCCAATGCCCCCCATTCTGTCCAGGTCGCAGGCTGGTGCGTTACGTCGAAGCACGCGGTTCCGCGGCGCCGTTCGTCCAAGTGGAAGCCGTAGCGCGGCGTGCGCCCCGTAAGCGCGGCCGCCAGGGCGGACGGCCCACCCTCGTAATTAGTGCGCGCACCCTGAACAGAATTTGAATAGATCACGACGCCCGTATCACCCATAGCCAAGTGCTCACCCAACACCGGCGGCATCATGGTCTGGTAGTTGATGCAGGTATCGGTCATCAAGATACCGAGCGCGCGGAACGCCTGATCAGCGCGCCGTTCGAGCTCGACATAGACCGGGTCATGATTGATCCGCTGATACGCGTTGAAATCAGCGCCGCGCGGATCGGTGATGGTGGGAATACACACTTTGCACTGGTCCAAGGGCATATCGGCCAGATCTT
>CAZNWX010000089.1:0-8121 GCA_964576415.1 uncultured Magnetovibrio sp.
AGATATAATGATCAGCCTGTCCCAGTTTGCCGCTGATCACGTAGACCGAATTGACGAAATCGATCTCAACCCCGTGCGCGTCCATGCGCAGGGCGACGGCGTCACTGTATTAGACGCCCTCATCGTAAAACGGAGTGCCCCATGACCGCTTACGTAACTTATGACGACATTGGCGTGACGTTAGACAATCTCGTCGCCACCATCGAAATCCAGCGCCCGCCGCACAACTTCTTCGATATTTCTTTGATCAACCAGATCGCCGATGTGCTGGAGAAATTGGATGCCGATGATGACTGCCGGGCCAGCGTGTTGTGTGCAGAGGGCAAGGCCTTCTGTGCGGGCGCCAACTTTGGTGGCGGCGAAGCTTTGGACGAGAAGGGCCAGTTTAAGAGCCAATCAGAGGAGGACCGGGTCCGCCACCTCTACATGGAAGCGGTGCGCCTGTTCGAATGCCGGAAACCGATCGTAGGTGCCATCGAGGGGCCGGCAATCGGCGGCGGCCTAGGGTTGGCCATGGTCCCGGACTTCCGGGTGACGTGTTCAGAGGCGCGCTTTGCGGCAAACTTCACCCGCCTGGGTTTTCATCCTGGGTTCGGACTGACGGAAACCCTACCGGCGATCGTTGGGCAGCAGAACGCGAACCTTATGTTCTTCACCAGTCGTCGCTTCAAGGGCGACGAGGCGTATGCTATGGGCCTGGCCGACGTCCTGGTTGCAAAGGAGGAGGTGCGCGCCACGGCGCACATTCTGGCTGCGGAAATTGCCGAGAACTCTCCGCTTGGCGTGGGCGAGACCCGAGCTACCGTGCGTCAAGGGTTGGCCGACCGGGTCCGGACCGCGACTGCGCGGGAACTTGAAATTCAGAAACGTCTGAAGGCAACCGCGGACTTCAAGGAAGGCGTCAAGGCAATGGCTGAGCGGCGAGTGCCCAATTTCATCGGCGCCTAACCACCCCCCTTCGAAACTTTTCACGAGGTGAAAATTGATTTCATTCTATGTTGATCCGATGCGGCCACGGGATAAAACAAAGGCGCCTCGGATCGTGACTGTTGCGGTCCGTTGTCACCGGGAGGACACGAGATGACCACAAGCCCCTCAGTGGCTGAGCCCTCCGCTATGCATCGCCTTTTGCACGCGCGGTCGGTCGCCGTCATCGGCGCATCCGAAGACCGCGGCAAATTCAGTGGTCGGCTGATCCACAACCTGCTGCACCACGGGTTTCAGGGGACGGTCTATCCCATCAATCCGAAACGGGACGCGATCTTGGGCCACAGGGCCTATCCCGATATCGCCGACGTGCCGTCCCCGCCGGACGTCGCCGCTGTGGCCGTACCGGTGCAACACCTGCTGGCATCTCTGCAAGGGTGCGTCGACGCGGGCGTCAAAGTGGCCATCGTGATCACTGGTCAGTTGGCGGAAACGGGTGTGCAGGGGGCGAAACTCCAGGACGACGCCGTGGCCATGGCACGAGCCGCTGGCATGCGCATCCTGGGACCCAACTGCCTGGGCGCGTTCAACACCCCGGCCGGTGTTTGCTTGTCGCCGTCGGTGACCATGAGCGTCGATAAGCTGCATAAGGGCCGCGTCGGCGTTGCCAGTCAGTCGGGAGCCCTGCAGACGGCCATGTTCATCCGCGCCTTTGACGCGGGTATTGGATTTTCGTCGGCGATCACGCTGGGCAACCAGGCAGACTTGGAGTTGTCCGACGGATTTGAATACCTAGTCGATGATCCGGATACGGAGGCTATCCTGCTCTATGTGGAAGGCCTCAAGGATCACGAGCGGTTCAAGCGGGCGGCCCTGCGCGCCCGCGCGATGGGCAAGCCCGTGGTCGCAGTAAAGGCCGGTCGGACTGACGCCGGGGCGGCCATGGCGAACTCCCATACGGCCAGCCTCACTGGATCCTTCGAAGCTTTCTCAGCCCTGTGCGAATCTCTAGGCATTGTTGTAACCGATCAACCGGATACGGCCGTTTTCTGTGCTGATGCCCTGGCACGGTGGGGGGCGCCCAAGGCGTCCGGCGTGGCTGTGGCGTCCGGCTCCGGCGGGGCGGCGGCATTGGCGGCGGACGCCATCGACGATGGCAACTTTCACGCGGCGCGCTTGGGTCCGAGGGCTATTGCTCATCTGGCCGAACACTTGCCTGTTCGCAAGGAGACCGCCAACGTGGATTTCGGGGCCTATCTTCGCGCTTTTGATCCCGCGGTGATGCGTGACACACTCGAGACGTTTGCCGACGAGCTGGACGTGGGCGCGGTCTTGCTGATCATGACGCCTCAGCCGGCTATGGAAAGTTTGGCCGAGATCATGCGCGACATCGGCTCGATGCGCGGCGTGCCCGCCCTATTGTGCAATAAGGCCGGGAGTATGGTACGTGATCAGCTGGAGGCGGACGCACGGGTGACGGGGTATCCCACCTACACGTCGCTGGATGATTGCTACAGGGTCTTGGAGGCCCTGATGGCGTATCGTCAGTTCCAGGACGAAGGGCTTGCGCAAGAAACCGGGGAGGCGCCCGCCGGGGCTATCGATGCGTCGGCATCGGCGTTGTCGCCGGGCCTGTTGACGGAGCCTGAGGCCAAAGATCTTCTGGCTGCGGCCGGTGTGCCGGTGACCAGTGAGGTCATTTGCCCGGACGTGGATGCCGCGGTCCAGGCGGCGCGGGAAATCGGCTTTCCTGTTGTTCTGAAGGGCGTGGCACGCGGTCTCATCCACAAGTCAGACGCTGGCGTGGTCAAACTCAATATTCCTGATGTGGCTGCCGTGCGTAGCGCCTTTGCCCAAATCCAAGACGCCATTGCCGACAACGCGCTGGAGGCGGCATTCCAGGGCAGCCTGGTCACCGAGATGGCCGTGGGCGGGGTTGCGGAAGCGTTTGTCGGCGCAGCCTGGGACCCGCAACACGGCCCCGGCGTTCTCGTCGGTGCCGGTGGCGTCTTCGTCGAGGTGATAAAGGACGTGAAGTTCGCCGCCGCGCCCGTGAGCACGGCCAAGGCCCAGGCCATGATTGAATGCCTGCAAACGTTTCCTCTTTTTGACGGCGCGCGCGGGCGGCCCAAGGCGGATGTGGCGGCGCTGGCCGATATCGTGCATCGGGTGAGCTTGCTGGCCGCTCACCTAGGGCCGCGCCTGAAGGAATTGGACGTTAACCCGGTTATCGTTCGGGCCGCGGGTGAGGGCGCCCTGGCTGTTGACGCCCGGGCGGTTTGGACCATCATGGAATAGGAGCCGAAACATGAGCGATGCCGTCACCTACGAAACGAACGGCCACGTGGCCACCATCACTATGAACAAGCCGGACCGTATGAACCGGCTAGACGCGGAGATCGTCGATGCGCTCCATCAGTCCTGGAAGCGGTTCATGGCGACGGATGGGGAGCGGGTCGCCGTTGTCGCCGGCAACGGTCGGGCCTTTTCTGCTGGCGCCGACCTGAACGCCATCCCACATGATCTTTACCGGGCGATCCCGGGCATCGGCGTGTACGTGGACAAACCGGTGGTAGCCGCTGTCCAAGGCTGGTGCGTCGGCGGCGGCATGGTACTGACTACCATGTGCGATCTCATGGTTGCGGCGGACGATGCTATGTTTTCCTACCCGGAGGTGAAAATTGGCTTCTCGGGCGGCTTGATCTCCAATCTGGCAAGCCGCATTCCGCATAAGATTGCTATGGAATTGCTGCTGACCGGGGAACCCATTACCGCCCAGCGCGCCTATGAGGTGGGCTATGTGAACAAGCTCACGCCGGCCGATGAGGTTCTTTCGGCGGCGACGGCGTATGCCGAGGGTATCGCCGCTCAGGCCCCCTTACCGTCGCGCATGCTGAAGCGTTTCACCGCCGAAGCCCTGCCCAAGGGGCCGACCGAACAAGCTGGCATCGCCCGCGTCCAAGTGGAGGCGATCAACACTAGCGCCGATGGCGAAGAGGGCATTGCTGCGTTCATGGAGAAACGCCCCCCGGTATTTAAAGGCGAATGATGGCGCGATTTATCTGAGCTGAGCGCCATGGTCTCCAGGCTGTACTTAGTTTGAAAGCGGCCCTCCGCGTAATCCGCCGATGCACTGTGTCGCCGCAGCCGGCTGTATTGCCTGTTGAATGCGCCGAGGTATGATGTCGGCATGAGGTGCCCATGATCGAGACCGAGTTCGCCAACCTGACAGAGATGGCTGTCGACGACGAAGAGTTCGCTCGCGGGCTGATCGTGCGTGTCCCGCAAAACCTTTGGAACGATACGGTCATGGGGACGGTCAGAGCCGTCGACGCCATGGCCAAGCGGGAGGCCGCCGATTGGACCGTCGAACTGGTCATCAGCAACATCGAGATGCCGGAAATAAACGGCTACGAATTTGTTCGCAGCGCACGCATCCACACGACCAACGGCTTCGCGGACAAGTCGCCCGAAGTGGAAAATCTGAAGGACCACATACACCGCGCCGTGAGTGGTGCGTAGGGGATCGGCCGTGGGTTTGTCGCCATGAACTGGGCCTTCGCCGCCGTCGAGCGGGTCACCGGCGTCGACCGGGCCGGCCAATTGACCGCCTACCTGGTGGCGGTGGGCCATGGCGGCACGCACTGGCTGATGGCCACCATGTACATCCTGTTGCCGTTTGTACGCCAAGACCTAGGCCTTTCGTACGCCGAGATCGGCGCGGTGATCACTGCGATGAACGTGGCCGCTTTCGCCACCAATATTGGTGCCGGCCCCTTGGTCGACATGACCGCGCGGCGGGCGATCCTTTTGGCTGTAGCCCTGGCCGGATGCGCCGTGGCGTTGCTGAGCATTGGCCTGGTGCCGTCGCTGTTGGGCCTGACGGTGGGAGTCATGATCATCGGCGGTGCCAACAACTTCTGGCATCCCGCCGCATTTTCCTATCTTGCCAAGCGGTTGCCGGATAACCGAGGCTTTGCGCTGTCGATCCACGGACTCGGTGCCAACACGGGTGATGCGTTGGGACCATTGGCGGCTGGGAGCTTGATGGTCTGGGTCGGTTGGCAGGGCGCGGCCGTGGCCAACGCGCTGCCCATGTTTGCGCTGGCCTTGTTGATCTTGGTGCTCATGTCTCGCCACGAAAAACGCACGGAGACAGCGGCCGCGCCGGCGCTCGATTTACGCGCCTACTTCCGCGGCATGGCCGACATGGTCAAGCAGCGTGCCGTACTCATGCTGTGTCTTATGGCTGGGCTCCGGACTATGACCCAAAACGGCATCCTCATTTTCCTGCCCATGTATTTGGCCGACGTCATGGGTTTCCAGGGCGTGATGCTGGGCCTGGCGATGTCCAGCATGCAGATCGCCGGCATCATTTCCGGGCCAGTCGCAGGCACCTGGTCGGACAAGATCGGACGACGGCCGATTGTCCTCGGTGGCCTGGCGGCGTCCACTGTGGTCATTATCACCTTGACCGTCGTCCGTCACGAGGCGGCGTTCGTCGGCGGCGTAGCTATGTTGGGCTTCCTACTATACGCGGTTCGGCCCGTGGTCCATAGCTGGATGATGGACCTGACCCCGCCCGGCATGAACGGCAGCGCCACCAGCCTCATGTTTGGCACCCAAGGCGCGTTCAAGATGGGCCTGCCCGTTCTTGGCGGCTTCATCGCCGACACCTGGGGGTTGCCGGCGGTGTTTTACCTGCTGGCGGCGACCATGCTGGCTGCCAACGTTGCCGCCGTCGCCCTGCCGCGCGGCCAAGCCGCCTCCACCGCCTAACCAACGCGAGCGTTGTATGCCGTCCCCGCGCGTGGTTGACAAAATGTCAGCCACTTGGCCCGGAAAACGCCTGAATTCCTGGATTCTGGGCGATGATGCCCATCGGGTTCCGATTTCATCTTCACAAGAAAAACATAGTGTACTCGGACCAGCGGACCAGCGGACCAGCCTAGAGTACGGAAAACACGAATTGAATATACTTTCGATTTCAAGGTCGACCATCAATATCTCAATTATCGAAATGCTGGGGCGTTGTCAGGCAGTTCCTTTCCGCCTAGACGAGAGGACACCAATAAACAATCACGATGGATCCAACATGAACGTTCAAGAGGCGATACTTTCGCGGAAATCCGTCCGCGCCTTCACTGATGAGCCCGTGCCCTTCAAGACAATTCAGAAGATCATGGAAGTATCTCAGCGCTCGCCGAGTGGGACCAACACCCAGCCCTGGCACGCCTATGTCTGCACGGGCGCGGTCAAGGACGCGATCACTCGCGACGTGCTAGAACTGGTGGAACAGGGGAACGCCAAGAAGTATTCCGACTACGACTATTATCCGGACGATTGGAAGCCTGTGCACCGGGACCGCCGACGCGGCGTCGGTTGGTCCTTGTACGGCCTGCTTGGCATCGAGAAGGGCGACCGCGAGGCCTCGGCGCGGCAAGGCAAGCGCAACTTCAAGTTCTTTGACGCCCCCGTCGGCCTGTTCTTTACCACGGATGCCTACTTGGGCAAGGGCAGCTGGTTTGACGCGGGCATGTACGTCCAGACGGTGATGCTGGAAGCCCGCCAGTTCGGGCTCCACACTTGCCCCCAAGCGGCCTGGGTTCCCTATCAGGAACCCATCTTCAAGCACCTCGGCATCCCCGACGACCAGGTCCTGCTCACCGGCATGGCCATAGGCTATATCGACGACACGAAGATTGAGAATACATTGGTAAGTGAAAGGGAAGAGGTCGACAATGTTGTCAAGTACGCCGGTTTCGACTAGCGACTTCGGCCACCTTTTTCTTCGAGGCTTCCGACCGACGCAATCCCCACCTTTCCCGTGAGCCGGGGCAATGGTGCGGCGTCGATTGTTCAGATCGGGTTGTCCGTCACCTGAATATGGGCCGCGGCGAAGAGCAGGCCTTTTAGAACTGCGCGTCGATGACCTGCATCTAGAGGCCCAGCAAGCCCTTGGCATTACCGCAGAGGATCATCTCGCGCTCTGCATCCGAGATACCTTGATGTTCCATCACCACGTCGACGGGTCGCTGATATGACATGTCGAAGCAGTAGTCGCTGCCCAACACCACCCGGTCTGCCCCGACTAGGTCGATCAGGTATCCGAGTAGCGTCTGGTCGTGGGTGATGGTGTCGTAATAGAAACGCTTCAGGTAATCCATGGGTGGTGTAGCCAGGTGTTTACATTCCTCGCGCACGCCCCAGCCGTGGGTCAGCCGTCCGCTCAGCCAAGGGAAGGTGCCGCCGGCGTGCGGCAGGACCCAGGTCAGCGTTGGAAACTTGTCCAGAACTTCGCCAAAGATCAAGTGCGAGGCAGCGATAGCTGATTCCGTCGGGTTGCCGATGAAGTTGGTCAGGTAGAACCGGGTGAGACGATTAGGTTCGACGACGCGGACCGGATGTAGGAACATGTGCCAGCCCATCTCCTGTACGGCCTCGTAAATGGGGAAGAACATGGGGTCGGAGAGTTCCCGGCCCTCAATGTGGGTGGAGAGATAGACGCCGCGCATGCCCGGCAGGCCCGCGCAGCGCTTGAGTTCCTCAAGTGCTGCGTTGGGCTGCAACATGGGCAGCATGGCGAATCCCAGATAGCGATCCGGGTAGGCCTTGTGAGCCTCCGCGCAGGCATTGTTGTAGGCCTCTGAGCGCTGCAGGGCCAGGGCCGGGTCAGCCCAGTGGACCATGGGCTGGGTCAGCGCCAGGCAGTGGATATCGACGCCCTTGTCGTCCATTTCCTTCACCCGTTCGTGGAAATCATAATAGGTCTTGTGTAAGGGCGGCGTGTCACCGCCCCAGAAGGTAATGATCGGTCCGTCCGCATGATCCCACGAACAGGTGACGGGCGACTCCCCATCCAGTTCCGAGAGAATGCAAAGATAGCTTTCCGGGTAGAAGTGGGCGTGGATGGCGTTGGTTTGAATGCCGCCAGCGAATGCGCTCATGGGTTTGGCCTCTCAGGTTGGCGTTGTGTCCGGGTGCAAGCCCATCATTCGAATCGCCGCGGTGGTCAGCGGGCTCGCCGGATTGGCGACTTCCTGGGCCATGTCAAAATGATTGTTGTCATCATAGAAAAAGAGTTGGCAGTCGTCGCCCCGCGCCTGGAGCGTTTCGGCGAATTCGCGGCTGTGGCGTTGAAACTCGACTTGTTCCCGGCCGCCATAGGCCATGATCATCGGCGGCATACTGTCC
>CAZNWX010000090.1:0-7976 GCA_964576415.1 uncultured Magnetovibrio sp.
AGTGATGCCCGGGAAGGGGTGCATTTCTATACCTGGTTTGTCGGCGCTCAGGGGCTGGAAATGATATTGAATGTCGGGCGTATCCAGGCCGGGCCGGGAACGCGCGAAAATGCAGACTTGCGAAGCACCCATGCTCATCGGGCCGCCACGCGTGAACACGTATTGCATACCGATCTTCATGCGACCAAGGAAGCTGTTGATCTCCTCGTTAAATGTGGGGACGTTTACCTCGAAGACTGTGCGAATCTGCAGATGGTCCTGCAGGTTCTCACCAACGCCGGTCAGGTCCTTGATGACAGGGATTTCCAGATCTTGCAGCAACTCGCCGGGACCGATCCCGGACAACTGCAGGATTTGCGGTGAGCCAATGGTCCCGGCAGAAAGGATAACCTCGCCGCCAGGTTTCAATTCATATGCGTGGGAGGCCCCTTTGACCGAGATGGTAATGCCTGTGGCACGCGCTTTGTTGATCTGTACCTTCTCCACTAAGGCATGGGTTACGATATCGAGGTTCGGCCGGCTTTTGACGGGATTGAGAAAGCCCACGGCCGTTGAACAGCGCCGGCCATTGCGCGTGGTCTGTTGGAAATAGCCCGCACCCTCCTGTTTCGCCCCGTTGAAGTCATCGTTGCGCGGCACGCCAACCTCTTCGGCTGCGGCAATCAAGGCTTCGCAGATGTCGCGCTTGGCGCGCATGTTCTGGACGGACAGACCGCCGCCGCTACCGTGGAATTGATCGCTGTCGTTTTGCTGGTCTTCAGAGCGGATGAAATAGGGTAGGACGTCGTCGTAGGACCAGCCCGTGTTGCCGAGTTGGCGCCAGTGATCGTAATCTTCGCGTTGACCGCGGATGTAGAGGAGACCATTAATCGAACTGGAGCCGCCCAGCGTCTTACCGCGCGGCCAGTCGATAGCTCGCCCGTTCAAACCCGGGTCTGGCTCGGTCTTGTAGCTCCAATCTGTGATCGGATTATGCAAGGTCTTGAAATAGCCGACGGGCACATGAATCCATGGATACCAATCGCGTCCACCGGCTTCCAAAAGCAAAACGCGCTTCGCGGGATCTGTGGACAATCGGTTGGCTAAAATGCATCCCGCGGACCCAGCTCCTGCGACAATGTAGTCATATTGGTCAACAGTGGATTGCATGATTTGGCATTTCAACTAGTGATTTCGAGGGCTGACCAGCGGCCACTCTCTGGTGACGAAAAGTGAACCGTAGAAAAGTTTTTTAGAAATAATCGATAGTGCATCAACTATGTATCATTAATGATAATGAATGCATATCCGATCATGGATAGACGCGGACGCACGGCGGCCATGTTGGCGGTCCATGCGCCGGTTATTCGAATGGATATGATAAAGATACGGGAACAGGTGCCGCTTTTGCGTCGGGCCGAAAAGCGGATATCCGCCGACATCAAGAATTGACCGAGATGTGCCAGCACGCGATGGTGCCGGAAACGAACGCTGAGGGAATCTTTATTCGATGACTGTTAGAACGACCTGCATTGGCGCGTTTTGGAAACCCGACATTTCCAAAGGTTTGATTGGTTCCGGGTGGCGGGCGGCTCTGATACTGCGCATCCCACGGCCCGCCATGCAAAGGCCATTGAGGAAATAGAAAATGAGGCGGAGGTTTTGTTTGCCGATGCCGCCCGGCCGTTCAATCAAGATCAGATCGATGTGGATATAGACATCGTGACCCCCGGCGAGTTGCACCGGATTGGGGATTGGTATTGTTGATACTTGATCTGTTCCAGGCGAAAATCAACAATATGACGGCGGACGGGATCCGGTGGGCGCGTAATCCAGGACTTTTCGGTTCACCGAATTCAAATTAATCGTTGATTTCTGAGCCGTCCCGGGCAGTCTATATGGACGATGAGGAGAAAGTCCGATGGCATCGTTCGTGCGAATAATGAAGGCAGGGTTACCGGTCATCTTGCTGATTTTGGCCCTAACTGGCGGTGCGGGCAACGCTGCGGCGGATGATAGCCAAATTGCCGTGAACGCCCGAAAATTCGTGACAACGCTTGCGGACCGGACCATTCAATCGTTGACGGCGCAGGGCATCGACAAGGCCGAACGCCGCGATCGCTTTCGCGAATTAATGTTGGAATACTTTGCATTCAAGGGTATCGCAAAGTGGGTCTTGGGGCGTTATTGGCGGCGCGCCAGCGAGTCCCAACGTGAGGAATTTCTGAGGCTTTTTGAAGACTTGATGGTCGTCATTTACGCTGATCGATTTACCAAGTATTCCGGGGAGAAGCTGGACGTTGGCAGATCCGAAATCCGTGGTAAGAACGATATTCTGGTTCATTCCTTGATCACTCGTCCGGAGGGGCTAAAACCTGTCGCGGTCATTTGGCGCGTTAGCCAGAAGAATGAAACCTTCAAAATTGTCGACCTGATGGTCGAGGGCCTGAGCATGGGGCTTACCCAGCAGAAGGAATTTGCTTCTGTTATCCGAATGAACGGCGGCAAGATCGAAGGCCTCTTGAGCGAATTGAGGAAACGCCTGGCGGCGAATTCTTGAACCTGGGGAAGCCCCGGTTTAGACAACTTCATGGATAACCGTTCCCAGCCGAGTGTCGAAACGCCGTCGGGTAAAGACGCGGCCTATGAAAATTTTCCGGTCGGGTCATGGTTGCTCCCGGCGGCCTTGCGACCGCATATTGCCACCTTCTACCGGTTTGCCCGGACCATTGACGACATTGCCGACAGTCCAGATCTGGAACCCGACGACAAGGTTGCGCGCCTGGACGGATTCGCATCAGCCTTGAAAGATGGCCGTAACGAGGGTGGTGCGTTCGAAACCGGTCTGCGCATGCGTATCAGTCTCCAAGAGACGGATATCCCCACCAGGCATTGTCTAGACCTCATTGATGCCTTTAAACAGGACGCAGTGAAGAAGCGTTACGATGATTGGCAAGACCTGATGGGATATTGCACTCGTTCGGCCTCGCCAGTCGGACGATACCTCATCGATCTGCATGGTGGATCCGATAACGGATATGGTCCGTCTGATGCCTTATGTAATGCCCTGCAGGTCATCAATCACCTTCAGGATTGCAAAGAAGATTACCTCACGCTGGATCGGGTGTACTTGCCGGGTGACTGGATGGGCGAGGAAGGCATGGATGTGGCGGCATTGGCGAAAGACCGATCTTCGCGTCCGGTGCGTCGGGTTATAAATCGGACATTGTCCGCGACGGAGGATCTCATGGTCGAGGCGTGGAGGTTGCCCGTTGGCCTCCGGAGCCGGCGATTGGCAATGGAATCGGCCGCGATCCTCCATATCGCCGAACGGTTGATTGCGCGGCTGCGGACCGAGGACCCGCTTGCGGCCCGGGTCGCCCTGACGAAACCTGGATACGCTTGGCAATGCATCCGGGGCGCTATCCCCGTTGCCTTTGGGTTGTGGCTGCAACGCCGCCCCGTGTAATCCAGCTGGGGAGGATGCCATTGTGAACGCCGATGTGATGATGTCGTTGGCTGGATTGTCCTTAGCCATTTGGCTCGTTCTAGAATTTTTCCGAGGGGGATTCTGGCGGGCCGATCAACGACTTTCGGAGAGCGAACCACGATCGTACTGGCCAAGCGTCGTCGCCATCATTCCGGCGCGGGATGAAGCACCGACCATTGGCCGAACAGTGGCGTCGTTGATGCGGCAGAATTACGCCGGTCCGATCCATGTCATTGTCGTTGACGACAGCAGTGATGATGGCACCGCGGCCGCAGCCGGAGATTGGCCAAACCTCCGAATCGTTCCCGGCAGTCTCTTGCCGGGAGGCTGGACCGGGAAGCTGTGGGCTGTCCATCAGGGGCTGACACATGTGAATGTCTACTTTCCCGATGTCGAATACATCCTGATGACCGACGGGGACATCATACACGGACCTAATAACATCACCCAATTGGTCAACAAGGCGGAAAGCGAGCAACGGCACCTGGTATCCTTGATGGTCAAACTCAGGGCACAGAGTTTCTGGGAGAAACTCCTTATTCCCGCGTTCGTGTTCTTTTTCCAGAAACTGTATCCGTTCCCCTGGGTCAATGATCCGGCAAGCCCGACGGCCGCGGCCGCGGGGGGCTGCATGCTCATTCGGCGCGAGACCCTGCAACGCGCCGGCGGTGTGGAGCCCATTCGCGATCAACTCATCGATGATTGCGCTATGGGTAGATTGATCAAGGCGCACGGGGCAATCTGGCTCGGTTTGACTGACGAGACCCGCAGCCTTCGCGCCTACGATACGTTGGATGATATATGGAGTATGGTCGCGCGAACGGCGTTCGTACAACTGGATTATTCGTTGCTGTCGCTTATTGGTACAGTGGCCGGCATGGTGGTGATTTACCTGGTCCCGCCGGCGGCCGTGTTCTACGGCCTTGCGCACGGGCATTACAACATTGCCATTATCGGCGGCGTATCCTGGGCGGTCATGGCTGTGTCCTATTGGCCTACCCTGAAGCTTTACGACGGACCAATGTGGCGTGCCGCGTGGCTACCTGCCGCAGCTTTATTGTACACCATGATGACCATTTCGTCGGCCCTGCGTGCTTGGCAGGGTAAAGGCGGGGGCTGGAAGGGACGGCACTATGGTGGATGACGTTGCCCGTCCTGTCGTGTATCCATTAGCGCCATGACAGAACAAAGGGTCATTCATGCGTCGGCCGTGACCGTCTCTGCACGACCGGAAGTTCACGTCGAGAACATCGTCAAAGCGTCCGGCACATCCTTCTATTGGGCGATGAGGCGTTTGCCGCCGGCAAAGCGCGCGGCCATGTATGCGATCTATGCATTTTGCCGGGAAGTCGACGACATTGCCGATGACATCGGCGGTCCCGGCGCCGAGGCTGAGAAACGCGAGAAACTCAACCAATGGCGGGACGAGATCGGCCGTCTGTTTGCCGGCGACACCCAGACCATCGTCGGACATGCGCTGTTGCCGGCTGTCGAGAGATTTCATTTGCGTCAGGAAGATTTCGAGGCCGTCATTGCCGGCATGGAGATGGACACCGGCGATCGTGTGCGGATCAAGGACCTGGATGAATTGATACTCTATTGTGATCGGGTGGCATCGGCGGTTGGCCGGCTGTCGACACGGGTGTTCGGGCTTGACGCGGACACGGGTGACCGTCTTGCATTCGCCCAGGGCCAGGCCTTGCAGTTGACGAATATCCTTCGCGATGTAGATGAAGACGCCGAACGTGATAGGCTCTATCTCCCCGCTGACGTCCTTTCGAAGCACGGCATTGCGAGCATCGAAGACCTAGGTGCAGTCATCGGCGATCCTCGCCTGCACGATGTGTGCTTGGAACTGGCTAACGGCGCGGCTCAGCGCTTTCGTGAGGCCTTGGCGATTATCGATACCTGTGAAAGGCAGGATGTGCGCCCTGCGGTGATGATGCTTGAGGTCTACAGACGAATTCTGGAGGTGCTCATACAGACGGGTTGGACGCCGCCGCGGCGGCGCGTGAGCCTGTCACCCATGGTCAGACTTTGGGTGATGTTCCGATACGGTATGTTGTGAGTGGCCGGGCGCACATCATTGGTGCTGGTCTGTCAGGATTGTCAGCTGCCGTACGATTGGCTCACAAAGGCATTCCCGTTACCGTCCATGAAGCCGCTGGTCATGCCGGCGGACGTTGCCGGTCCTATTTCGACCGCGAATTGGATTGCGATATTGACAATGGCAACCATCTTGTCCTCAACGGAAACCACGCCACGCTAGATTTTCTGCGACTGATTGGGGCCAAAGATACCGTTCATGTTCCCTCGCCGGCGCATATTCCGTTCGTTGATCTTGTCGACGGAATGCGGTGGTCCGTACGACCAGGCAAGGGGCGTATCCCTTGGTTTGCGTTGTCTTCTCTACGTCGCATCCCAGGCACCTCGCTCAAAGATTATCTTCAAAGCTGGCGGATGATGTGGGCCACGGACACCCAGGCCATCAAGGATGTGATGCCGACCAGCGGCGTCCTATGGCGACGGTTCTGGGCCCCGGTTATTGTCGCGGTGACCAATACGGACCCGGCAGCGGCCGGTGCCGCCACAATGCGCCAGGTGGTCGTAGAGACCCTCGCTAGGGGAGAGGCCGCGTGTCGTCCCGTGTTCTTTCCGAACGGATTGAGTCGGTCATTAATCTCGCCTGCGGTTGATTTTGTGACGGCAATGGGCGGTCAGGTGCGTTTCAATCATCGCCTCAGAGGTGTCCAAAAAATCAATGATACGGTGTCGACGTTAGAGTTTGTGCAGGACCGGGTCGACCTTTCCGACAATGATTGCGTGATCAGTGCGGTTCCCGCCGCCATAGCCGAGGATATGTTTGACGGCATCGTTGGCCCAAATGCTTTTTCGCCGATCGTCAATGGACACTTCAGGCTTAAACAGGCCTTTGATGCGCCTTCGCTTCTGGGGGTGGTCGGTGGAACTGCTGAATGGCTATTTTCCCGCGACGACGTAGTTTCTGTCACCGTCAGCGCCGCCGCGTCGTTGGTGGACCTGCCATCGGAGACAATCGCGGTGCGGTTTTGGGCGGACATTCAAGCTGCCTATGGTCTGGTGGGTGTCGCAATGCCGCCGTTTCGCATCGTTAAAGAGAAGCGCGCCACATTTCTGCAGACCCCTGACCAACTGCGTCGGCGGCCGGACCGTCGTACCCGGTGGCGGAATCTCTACCTTGCGGGCGACTGGACTGCCACGGGCCTTCCGGCGACGATCGAGGGCAGTATTCGGTCTGGTGCCGCCGCCGCGTCTGCTGCCTTAGATCAAGTGAATAAGATGAGTGGAAGCACTTGAAATCATATTGTTTTTTTGACACAAAGCGGTGGACGTTAAGGTTATGGAAAGTGTCGTCGAGAAAAACTAGAATGTGGTGATTTGTATCAGAAGAGCGACGTTAAGATGGAAATGCTAAATGGCAGATTTCGGCCATCGGAGCAGTCACAAACGTCCGATGCACGCGAGATCGACGGGGTCATTGAAGAAGCAAACAAGTGGCTCAGCAACCAACAGGCCGAGGATGGCCATTGGGCGTTCGAGCTTGAAGCCGATGCGACTATTCCGGCCGAATATATCTTTATAAACCATTTTCTCGGCACCATCGATGACGAGGTCGAGTTGAAGCTCGCCAACTACCTCCGAAGTATCCAAGAGAAGCACGGCGGGTGGCCACTCTATTACGACGGCGACTTCAATATGAGCGCCTCCGTGAAGGCCTATTTTGCTCTGAAGATGGTCGGTGACGACCCCGACGCGCCGCACATGGCCCGGGCGCGCAAGGCAATTTTGGCGGAAGGCGGTGCTGCGAAGGCAAACGTGTTCACTCGGATTTCGCTCGCACTATTCGAACAGATCCCCTGGCGCGCGGTACCGGTAATTCGGATCGAAGCGTTACTTTTGCCGAAATGCGCTTTGTTCCATATGGACAAGGTGTCGTATTGGTCGCGGACCGTGATGATCCCGCTGTTCATCCTGGCTGCGTTGAAGCCAGTCGGGGTCAACCCGCGCCGCGTCAAAATCGATGAGTTGTTCGTCGCCCCTGCCGAGCAGAACACTGACTACATGGTGAATCCCACGGGCCACTGGTTGGGAGATGTGTTCTTGGCGGTTGACCGTTTGATCCGGCCGTTTGAATCGCTGATTCCCACGTGGCTGACGAAGCGGGCTATCGAGAAGGCTCTGGTCTTCATGAAAGAGCGCTTGAACAGTGAAGATGGCCTTGGCGCCATTTTCCCGGCGATGGCGAACACGGTGATGGCCTACCACGCTCTGGGATATGGCAAGGACCACCCGGACTATCAGATTGCCCGCAAATCCATCGATAAGTTGTTGGTGTTCCATGACGACTGGGGATACTGCCAGCCATGCCTGTCGCCGGTTTGGGATACCGGCCTGGCGGCGCACGCGGTCTTGGAAGCCGGCGTGGAAGAGGGCGATCCAATGCTCGAAAAGACCGCCGATTGGCTGG
>CAZNWX010000091.1:0-7960 GCA_964576415.1 uncultured Magnetovibrio sp.
ATAAATCCTGTCAGTGATGAGCAGCATCCGGATGGTGCCATTGACGGTCTTGGCGTCGCCGTCCAAGTGAGCCTCAATACGCTTCAGCATGGCCCTCAGGCCGCCGGCGTAAAAGAAATCTTCCATCAGATAAGTATCGCCGTTTGGGCGGATGTTGGCGATTACCGGCACTTCGCGGCCAATACGGTCGAAGTCATCCAGGCTGATGTCAAAACCGGCGCGCCGGCCCATGGCCACGACGTGGACAATGGCGTTGGTCGAACATCCCATGGCCATGGCCGCGGCGATGGCGTTCGCGAAGGAGGAACGCGACAGGAAGTCGCTGGGCTTCAGGTCTTCCCAGGCCATCTCGACGATGCGCCGGCCGGTCTGCGTCGCCAGGCGAATGTGGCCGGCATCGGGTGCTGGAATGGAAGCGCCGCCCGGCAGAATAAAGCCCAAGGTCTCGGCTATTGAGGTCATAGTTGATGCCGTACCCATGGTCATGCAGTGGCCGTAGGACCGCGCAATTCCCTCCTCTACCTCGGTCCAGTCGTCCTGGGTGATCTTGCCTTCGCGCAAGTCATCCCAGTACCTCCATGAATCGGAGCCGCTGCCCAGACGCTGGCCTTTCCAATTGCCGTTCAACATGGGCCCGGCCGGAAAGAAAATGGCGGGAATATCCATGGAAATGGCGCCCATGGTCAGCCCCGGCGTGGTCTTGTCGCAGCCCCCCATAAGCACACAGGCATCAACGGGGTGCGAGCGCAAAAGCTCCTCTGTCTCCATAGCCAGGAAATTCCTGTACAGCATGGTGGTCGGCTTGACGATGGGCTCGGCAAGAGAGATGGCCGGTAATTCGATGGGGAAGCCGCCAGCCTGAAGGATGCCGCGCTTCACGTGTTCTACGCGATCCTTGAAGTGTGTGTGGCAGTGGGCAATGTCGGACCAAGTGTTGATTATCCCGATAATTGGCTTCCCCGACCAATCCTCGGAATCATAGCCCATTTGCATGGTTCGGGACCGATGCCCAAAGGAACGCAAATCCGTGGCGCCGTACCAACGGTGCGAACGAAGCTCTTCCGGCTTCTTCCGGGGCCCCCTCATAGATTCAGGCAAATCCATCGGCGAGGGCGAACATGAAGGCTATCAGTCCAAAGGCGATGATCAATCCGGCGATGCCGGAGGCGATGCCGTAATAGTTGGCGTCGGTAACGCCGGCACCTTCGGCGGGATTTTTGCTATCGTCATTAGGAATTTGCATCGTCTATCGTTCCTTATCGCAGCGTCAGTTCAAGGCCTGCGGCATCCACAGTGCAATCTGCGGAAAGAACATGACCAGGAGCATACCGGTAATCTGCAGGAAGATGAACGGAATGACGCTGACGAAAATCTCCTGCAGGGTCACGTCCTTTGGCGCCACAGATTTAAGCCAGAAACAGGCCGGGCCAAAAGGCGGTGAGAGGAAGTAGATCTGGATATTCATGACGAAGAGGATACCGAACCAGACCGCCGCCCATTCCGGCTGCATACCCAATTCCGGAGCCAGGTCGCGGACCACCGGCGCGAACACGGGCACCGTGATGAAGATGATGGCAATCCATTCCATGAAGGTCCCGAGGATGACCAAGATCGCCATCATGGTGAAGATCGTGCCGAAGGCGCCAAACCCCGCGCCTTTGATCAGGTCGCGCATGAATTCTGAACCGCCAATCAGGTTGTAGAGACCTACGAAAGCCACGGCGCCCAGGATCAGCCAGATGATTGTGCCGACCACGGCCATGGTATTGGCCAGGCAATCACGCAGGAGGGCGTAGTTAAACTTGAACCGCACCGCGGCCACCGCAATGGCACCGAAGACGCCAACGGCGGCGGCTTCAGTCACCGAGGTAATACCGCCGTAGATCGAACCCATTACGCACGTGATCAGTACAATACACATGGTCACAGCGGCAATCTGGTGCCGGGCGAGTTTGGCTTCGGTGCCGGTGATCTCCGCAATCTCGGCCGCCGTCGGCGCCAACGAGGGGTTCAGATTGCAGCGGATCAGCACGAAGGAAACATAAAAGGTCGCCAGCATGATCCCGGGGATGAAGCCCGCAGTAAACAGATCGCCGATGCCCACGTTGGCGCTGAGACCGTAGACAATCATTACGATGGATGGCGGGATTAGCGTCGCCAAGGCCCCCGCTGCGCAGATTAGCCCAATGGTCAGCTTGCGGTCGTAACCGAGCCGCAGCATCTGCGGCAACGCGACCAGGCCCAGCATAACGATCTCGCCACCCATGACCCCCGACATGGCGGCCAGGATCACAGCGACAATGGTAGTCTGCAGGGCGACGCCGCCTCGCAGGCCGCCGGCAAAGATAGACATTGCGTCGAACAGGTCCTGGGCGATCCCGGCACGTTCCAGTATTGATGCCATCAGGACGAAGAACGGCACCGCCACCAGGGGATATTTCTCCAACAAATCGACTGCGTTGGTGGAGACCAGGTACATGCCCTGTGTGCCGTAGAAAGCGAGCGCGCAGCAGACCGAGATGATCAACGTTACGATGCCCAGCGGCATACCGGTCATCATCAAGAGCAAAAGCGCGGCGACGATGACCATGGAAATGGTTGCAATGCCCACTTCGTCGCGATCGACGCGAAAGCTGTCCCAGAACGTGCTGGCACCCTCGGCCAAGGCCTGGTCGGCGCCATAGAGCGCGCTGCCGTCGCCGCCATAGTGGCCAAAGATCTGCAAAAGCAGACGGGCGCAAATCAGAGCCAGGACGGCATATATCAAGACCTGCAGGAAATGGGCATGGAAATGGCGGCGCAGGTTGACCAGCAACTGTACCAGGTAGACGAATAGGCCAGCAACGAGCACCGTCTTAAGCACCAAAGGCAAGGGTGAATTCCAGGCGGTGCCGCCACGCTCAACCAGGTCGATGCTTTCCAGGGCTCGGATCAGCGTATCGGACGTCAGCATGTAAAGCGCAAAGACGCCAACCACCATAGCGAATAAGTCCAGCCACCAGCGCGCCCGTTCCGATGCCATCAAATAAAGCACCGTGATCCCGATGTGGCGTTTTTGTAGTGTGACGTAACCGGCCGACATCATCCAGGCAGTGGCGCAGAGCACCATGACGACCTCGAACACCCATTGGGTGGGCGAATTGAACACGTAGCGCGCGGTGACTTCCCAAAGCGTACAAGCCGCCGCGATAATATAAAGATTGCCGACGGAAAGCCCCAGGAACCGGCTCAGGTGATCGACGGACTTGCTGAAATTGACGCCAATCGGCGCGCCCACAAGTCTTTCGGTCATATTGGTCATGGCTCGGCCCCCAAAATCCGCGCGTGGAAATTTATCTAACAGGATACAAAGAAAAACGCTGCCGCGCCGGCAAAGGGCGCGGCAGCGCAATAGGCTATTACTTCAAAAGTCCCGTTGAGCGCATGTAATTCAGATGCGCTTCCAGAGCTTCTTTCGCCAGGGGAGACTTGGCGGCGAAGTCGTGCCAGGCACCAACCGCGATTTCGCGGAACTTAGCACGCTCTTCCGTGGTCCAGTCGATGACCGTAATCTCTCCGCCCTTGCGTTGCGCGTCGGCAATTTTTTGGTCCTGAAGATCGGCTTCTCGACGCATAGCGTCATAGGCCGCCTGATACCAAACCTCAAGAGCCGTCTGGCCTTCGGCGCCGAGCTTGTTCCATACCTTCTTGTTGACGATGAACTGCAGCACCGCCATGGAGTGGATGCCCGGATAGATCGGGTACTTGGCGATCTTATACATACCATGCGCGTTGTTGTTCACGTGTGCGGACGCATCGGCCGCATCAATGACCTTCTTCTCAAGCGCCGTATAGACTTCGGAGAACGGTAACGACACCGGTGCCGCACCCACGCGCTTGAAGACTTCCGCCGCTAGGCCTTCCGGAGAACGGACCTTCACGCCCTTGAAGTCAGCCACGCCCTTAATTGGAATGGTGGAGACGAAGGCTTCTTTGGCGTACGGGCCGCATCCGACTACGTGCACTTTGCCCTTGGTGTACTTGTCGTAGAGCTTTTGCAGGATTTCCTTGCCGCCGCCGTACTCGCAGAAGGTGCGAACCTGGTCTACCGTATCATAACCGGCAATCAGGTCACCGATGATGGCGAACGCAGGATCACGGCCGGAGAAGTAGGACACCGCGTTCAAGTCGCCATCCAGTATGCCGTTGGCGACCGCATCGATGGTTTCGCGGTGCGGCACCACAGACTTGGTCGGCAGCACATCGATTTCGACCTTGCCGCCGGTCATGGCTTTCAGTTTCGGTGCGTAATTGTCAGTCATGAACCGGTGCGCCCAGTCGCCGGCTTTCGAACTGGCCTGGACCTTCAGCTTCTTAGCTTCGGCTCCGTCGGCCGGCGCCAGTAACGCCACCGCGCCAATCGCAAAAGCTGCCGTTAATCGCTTTAGCATGAGTATTCCTCCCTTATGGTTGAAAGCATGATTAATGAAATTTATAGAAACAATACTAATATATTAGTAGATCAGGTCAATCCTCATGGGTATGATAAAATCACCAAGCGTTTCGATTGGAGCCACGAGACGCCCCAGGAAGCTACGTAAGATGAAGATTGATCGCCGCGTTTCGACTGCACACCTAATCTACGAAGCCCTGCGGCGGCGTATTCTCGATTTCACCCTGGTGCCTGGCGCACCCCTTAGTCAAAAGGAAACGGCGGAAGAGTTTGGGGTCTCCCTGAGCCCAGTCAGGGACGCCACGCTCAGGCTCGACGGCGAGGGATTAGTCAATATAGTTCCTCAATCTAAGACCTCCGTATCCCTGATCGACATCCAGCATGCCCGGGAGACGCATTTCCTGCGGCTTAGCCTGGAAATTCAAGTACTGCGCCAGCTTGCCCACTCCATCACCGACGTCCAGATGGCGGCCATGCGGAACTGGGTCGACCATCAAAAGATCGAGATCAGGGCCCAGGATGTCTCATCCTTCAAAATCGCTGACAACCAGTTCCACCATGATTACTTCGGATACGCCAACGTTGCCGGGCTTTGGCAGCTAATCCGTGACCGACGGGGCCACTATGATCGCCTCCGCCAGTTGTATCTTACCGAACCAGGCCGGCGGGAAATTGTCGTCGGCGAACACGAAGCCATCATTGCGGCATTGGCCAACCGCGATCCCGGCGCTGCCGAATCAGCGGTCCGGACCCACCTGGGAAAATCCTTAGCCATCGTCGACGAAATCCGTGCCCAGTTTCCAGACTACTTTCTTTAAGGCGGAACGATAATAAGATGGAGCCGAACCAGGGAGAAACTTGATGCCAGATCATGCCGACATTGCAACCGCCGAAGAGGTGCGTCTAAGCGACACAGAGGTTGCCGCCTATCGGGACAAGGGCTTCATCATCGTCGAGAATATCTACTCCCCGAGCGACGTCCAGCGTATGCGCGATGCCCTGGACGAACTAATCGCCACGGCGCGCGGTGTTACGGAACACACGGACGTGTTGGACCTGGAGCCCAGCCACACCCCCGACCATCCGCGCGTAAGGCGCATCAAGAACGTCGTTGCTAGTCATCCTGTCTTCGAAGAAATGCTCAATCAACCGAGCCTGATCGCCGTCCTGAAAGACCTGCTGGGTCCGAACCTGCGATTGCACGGTTCGAAACTAAACATGAAAGCCGCCGACTATGGATCGCCGGTGGAATGGCATCAGGACTGGGCCTTCTATCCTCACACCAATGACGACGTGTTGGCCGTGGGGGTCATGCTCGATGACATGGCGCCGGAGAATGGCCCGTTGATGATCGTCCCAGGCTCCCACAAAGGCCCAACCTACGACCACCATCAGGACGGCCGCTTCGTCGGCGGCTTCGACATCGAAGCGGCCGACCTCGATGTGAGCCCAGCCGCGATGATCACGGGCCCGGCCGGCGCATGCAGCTTCCATCACGTGCGCGCCGTCCACGGCTCTGCCAAAAACACGTCGGACCAGGACCGGCGCCTGCTACTCTATCAGATCGCCGCCGGCGACGCCTGGGATATCCGCGGCATGCCGACGGAGGAGTCTTGGGACGCGTATGCTGCGACGTTCATCGCCGGCACGCCGACCATCGAGCCGCGCGTCATCCCAGCACCGATCCGCCTACCCTATCCGGGACCGCTAAAGGGCGGATCCATCTACGAAAGCCAGACCATCATGACATCCAAGACCTTCGGCGCCGTCGAAGATACCTGAGAGAGGACAGGATCAAAACATGAGCGATGCGACGCTGAAAACCCGAATGCGCCGGGGCGACATTCTAGCCGGCACATTTCTGAAGACACCGGCCCACGACATGGTCGAGGTCCTGGCCACGTCTGGACTGGACTTCATCTGCCTAGACGCGGAACACGCGCCCTTCGACCGGGCGCGAATGGATGCCTGCCTGGCGGTGGGCCGGGCCATGGACTTTCCGATCCTCGTCCGCGTGCCCGACGGAACGGCGCCCGAACTCTTGAAGGTCCTGGACAGCGGCGCCGTGGGCGTTGTCGTACCACACGTGGCGACGCCGAAGAAAGCCGCCGACATCGCCAAGTGGTCGCGCTTCGGCCACGGCGGGCGCGGCTATGCTGGGTCGTCGCGCTGGGCCGGGTTCGCAACCCGAACCATGCCCGAGATATTGGCTCAAAGCGCCGAAGAGACCATCGTCATCGGCCAGATTGAGGAACCGGAAGGCGTTGCCGCCATCAACGAGATTGCAGCCACCGACGGCCTAGATGGCGTCTTCGTGGGCCCCGCCGACTTGGCCGTCTGCCTGGGTGTGACGGATATGAACGCGGCGCCCGTATTGGACGCCATGCGCAAGGTGGCGGATGCCGCCAAACGCCACGGCATCGCCGCCATGACCTTCACGCCGAACGCCGCTAGCGCAAACGCGCTCATGGAATACGGTATTTCCACCTTTTTCATCGGCTCCGATCACGCTTTCGCCCTGGCCACCGCGAAACAAATCGCCGCGGAAGTACATGCCATCGACAGCTAAGCCTCAAGAATAGGGACAACACCATGATCGACCTGACGTCCGCCGACCTTGACGTGCTCACTCAGTGGGACACGCCGACCATCTGCAACGCCCTCGAGATCACCAACCCGGAACGTCGAAGTTTTGGCTACAACGTGAAGCCACTCACCTGTTTGGATCCGTCCCTGCCGCCGATGATTGGCTATGCGCGTACGGCAAAGATCCGCGCCGCCGCACCGGCCACGGTCCCCGCCGACCGTCTTGAATATTATGAGTACGTGGCAACCGGCGCGGCACCGACGATCGTGGTTATCGAGGACGTGGATCCCTCGCCCGGTTACGGTGCGTTCTGGGGTGAGGTGCAGACTAACGTGCATAAAGGTCTGGGCGCCAAGGGGTGCGTCACCAACGGGTGTTTCCGCGACGTCACCGACAGCGCGCCGGGTTTCCAATTGTTGGGCGGCATGGTCAACCCATCCCATGCGCACGTGCACCTCATCGACATCAACTGCCCGGTCAACGTGCACGGAATGGAAGTCGTCCACGGCGACATCATACATGCAGACCTGCACGGCGCCGTCGTCGTGCCGGAAGACGCAGTGAAGAAGATTCCTGATGCCGTGGACCTACTCATTCGCCGCGAAGCAGTGATCCTGGAAGCAGCGAAGGCACCGGGCTTCAACTTCGAGAAGCTAAAAGCTGCCATTGGCACCCAGGCCGATATTCATTAGTCCCTTTGGCGGGTTTAAGAAATGTCGCGCCTACCCGTTTGCCTTCGCGGTCGTCATGCTGGTCGTGTTGATCGCCTCTCCGTAGCTGAGCTTCGCACTCCTCTATTAGTACCCCGCCTGCCACCAATTAAGGATCGCTTCCAGGCCCGCGTCCCAATCGGGATCGCACATGAAGCAATGCGAGGCGTTTGGCAGGTGTTGGTTGGGCCCGCCGTAGAAGGCGCCCACTGCCGCGTCCTGGCCGGGCGG
>CAZNWX010000092.1:0-1304 GCA_964576415.1 uncultured Magnetovibrio sp.
CCCGCACTGGGTCTGGCATGCGGCGGACGAACTTCGCGCCCAGGCGGCATTTGCGCCGCAATACGCACGAAGCCACCCGAGCATGCAGGGGCTGCCGATTCCGGGCAATCCGCCGACGCCGAAATAAGCGGGTCAAGCGGCCGGGTCAACCCGGGCCATCGGGACGGAATTTAGAGGTTGCAAAAGCTGTTAGTTGATCTAGGCAGTCGGTGATCGGCATGACAGCCGTCGGCAGCGTAAAATCCGGTGATTCGGGAATGTCGTAGGGGGCGTCGATCCCGGTAAAATCCTTAAGCTTGCCATCGCGGGCGGCGGTGTAGCGTCCGCGCGAATCACGAGCTTCACAGGCGGCCGGAGAAGCGTCCAGGTAGATCTCGTGGAAGTGCGCGCCGCACGCCACGCGAGCCTCCGCGCGATCTTCCGCATAGGGTGAGATGAACCCCGTAATCACCACAAGACCGGCGTGGGCCATGACCGCGGCCAACTCGCTGGCGCGGCGAATATTCTCACGACGGTCTTCCCGGGAATAGCCCAAGTCCTTGTTCAGTCCCTGGCGAAGCCGTGTGCTGTCGAATGCGTAGGTTTCAAAACCGGCCTTGAAAAGGCGTGCTTCCAGTCCGTACACCAGCGTCGATTTACCGGAAGCGGGTAAGCCCGTGAACCACAAGACGCCACCCGTGTGCCCTTGACGGGCCCAGCGTTCCGACTGGGGGACAAGATGTTCAATCCGGGTGACATTAGTGGACTTCATTGTCGATGATGTAGAAGCATCGCGGCCCGATTGTCCACGGTATTCCGAGCGCCACGTGAAATGGGACCGGTTGACCGAATGCCGGGTTCCGTTAAAGCTTGCAATTCTTGAGCGATGCGGATGCCCGAACGGCAAGGAGGGACTGATGAGCGTGACGCAATTGCAATCGAATATGAGCGAAGCCGAGTGGCAAACCCGGGTTGACTTGGCGACGCTTTACCGTTTGGTCCATCACTATGGCTGGTCGGACCTGTTCGGGACGCATATTTCGGCGCGCATTCCTGATCAGCCAGATACCTTTCTGCTCAATCCCTACGGTTTCCTCTTCGAAGAGATTACGGCCTCCAGCCTTGTGAAGGTGGATGAGGACGGCAACGAACTGGATCAGTCGGACAACGGAATCAATCCGGCCGGTTTCACTATCCACAGTGCCGTCCATGCGGCGAAGTCGGATATCAATTTCGTCATACACACTCATACGGCCGCCGGCACCGGTGTCGCGGTTCAGCGCGAGGGCATTTTGCCCCTAACCCAGCATTCCCTGGTCGTCATC
>CAZNWX010000092.1:1314-7845 GCA_964576415.1 uncultured Magnetovibrio sp.
CGCAGACCGGCTATCACGATTACGAAGGAATTGCGACGGATCTGGACGAGCGCGAGCGCCTAGCTCGTGACCTTGGTGACAAACGGATTCTGGTCTTGCGCAACCACGGACTATTGAGCGTCGGCGCCACGGCAGGCGAAGCGTTCATGTGGATGTACCGGGCGGAACGGGCCTGCCGGATGCAGCTGGCGCATCAGAAATCTGGAGTCGAAGTGATGGAGATTCCCGAAGAGGTGCAACGTGTGACTATCGAGCGCAACATTTTCAACAATTCCGAAAAGGGTTTCCGGACCATTGGCGAAGTGGAATGGCCCGGTCTGACCCGACAGATGGACCGGGTGGACCCGTCCTACAAAGACTAGACGTATTCATGGTTTGACCGGCGTCGGCGTCTGTACCAGCATGCCGCGGGCTTCCGCGAAGCGCCGTTCGTGGTTGGTTCGCGGTTTCAGCAGGCCTAACGCGGGATGTCCCTCTCACGGCCTGAAATCCCAAGCCCTAAGATATTCAGGTCTGGTCGGAGGATAGCGTTAAAGCGGATAGATCAGCAAGATGTCGACGCGGCGGGATTCCAGAACCACCCGGCGGTCTTGAAACAGCGGCTTGTCGCCCGCCAACGTGATCACGTCTAGATACTTGCCCGTGGCGTAGATCTCCATGCGGCCGTCCTGCATGGTTCGGGTGATGTTGAAGTTCGACCGTGCGTTGATGGTGTCATCGTCGTTCAGGGACAGCTGTGGTCGGCCGGTGATGTGGCTGTTGGTGTGCGGTTCAAATATGTTGGCGGTCTCCAGCGCCAGGATGCGGTCCACCATCATGCCGCGGCCGTCGCAGAACAGGATGCCCAGCGGCAAGTTCTGGTCGTAGCACTCGCGCGGGATGATCTGGTAGATGCCATCCTCGGTGAAGAAGTTGGGCCAACGGTCCAATTCAAAGTCATCGACGGCGTGGACATAGTCGATCAGCAGGTCCTCAACCTGCTGACGAATGATCGGGTCAGTGACGGGGGTGGCGTTTGAATTAGCGACGTCGGCGGGGAAGATGCTCATGGCCCTGACCTCACCGGAACCCCATGATCCCGCAATAGCCTTCCCAGAAGCCGCGGATGGCGGCCTCCGTGGCACGGGAATTTTCAGAACTTTCTGCATCGCGCCCGCCCATCTCTAGGAATGCCTCCTTGTCGGCGCTCATGTGAGTGCCGCGCTGCACGAATTCGTTGATGCAACCGTCTTCCAGGCTGACCAGCCCAGCCGTACCCGTCAGATTCCCCTGCACGACGCGCATGCGGGTCTGTTCTTCCGTGTCGTCCTCGTAACCTAGATAGATCCAAAAAAGTTCCGTCTCATCGACGCCGCGAGGCACGAAGAACCGCACGCACAAGGAATTCAACGTGTAATGGAAGGTCAGGTTCGGGAAGACCGTCTGGATGCAATGGGTGATGCCGTCTGGAAACTCGTCCCAGGCCTTCAGGAGCTCTGGGCCGGACAGCTTCGATTCATATTGAGCGGCGTGGACGCCTGCCTTGTCGTATTCGTTCGATTCATCCAGTTCATGGCGCTTCGCATAGGAGATGTGGTGCCACTTGTCGTCACCCATGACAATGCCGCCGTCCATATCCATCCGGTTCACCTTGAAGGTCACATAGAAGGTGTGCAGCAACGTCGCGTGATAGGAATCGCGGACGTTTTCAGCGGCCGGTCGAAATTACGCTTTACCATCCAGCTGAGTTTTTCACCCAAATAGTCTTCCATGGACGGCATGTCGTCGGCGAAGGAGCCGAATACCAAGCCGCAATAAATTTCCACATTAATCTGCTGCATGCGGTGCTTAGCTGGGTCGAAGTCATCGGGCATGCCACCCTTACCCTTGATCCCGTTGCGGAAGGCAATGCCTTTTAGCTGGCCACGCAAATCATAGGTCCACGAATGGTAGACGCAGGTCATACCGTTCTTGGCCTTGTTACCACGTTCCTGGAGACACACTAGCGCGCCCTTGTGCGCGCAGCGATTGACTAGCGCGTTGATGTCGCCGTTCTCATCGCGAATCACGACGATAGGGGTTTCGCCGATGAAGGTGGTTTTGAAGTCTCCCGGATTTGGAATATCGATCTCCAGGCACAGATAATTCCAGACCCGGCCACGAAAGATGCGTTGCTGTTCCAGGACGTAAATCTCGGGATCGGAAAAGAGTCGGAACGGCACCCTGGTCACCCCCGACCCCGGCCAGGCAAAAGGCTCACTCAGCTCGCTCGCATCAGCCAATACCACGTTGTCCTCCTGCACAGGATTTCGGCGCAGTTTAAGTGTCCAAAGCCATGCCCGCGAAGGCAAGTATCGACCACTTCATTTTCTTGTGCTACGAGCGCACCACTGGAGCAGGGGACAGTATCTCGTGACGCCGATGCAATCTTTGAACCGAACCGAGTTCGTCGTCTTGGTCGCGACGCTGATTTCGCTCGTCGCTCTGGGGACCGACATTATTCTGCCGGCGCTCACGAAGATAGGCGGCGCGTTCGGCGTCGAGCGAGCCAATGATACGCAATTTCTAATTGGTGGGTTCTTCGTTGGGTTGAGCGTTGGTCAGCTCCTATCGGGACCGCTCTCCGACTCCTTGGGTCGCAAACCAATCATTTACCTCGGTTTGAGCTTGTTCGCCATCGGTTGCTGCATCTCGATCATTTCGTCCAATTTCGAGATTATGCTTGCCGGCCGCGTGCTGCAGGGTTTCGGCGCGGCGGGCCCGCGCATCGTCACGGTCGCCATGGTCCGCGACCAATACGAGGGACGCGCCATGGCGAGGATCATGTCATTCGTCATGGTCGTGTTTATCACAGTTCCAATGATCGCGCCGGCCCTCGGCCAGGGCATCATGATCTTCGCTCATTGGCGCGGCATTTTCGTTGCCTTACTAATCGTGGCCGGCATTGGCTTTGTCTGGCTTGCTATCCGTCAGCCGGAAACCCTGGCCCATGATCAGCGAAGGGAACTGTCGCTGGCCGGCAACTTGACCGCTGCCGTCGAGGTTTTCCGCCAGCGCGCCTCGAGCGGTTACATGCTTGCGGGAGGTGTCGTCTTTGGTGCCTTTTTTACCTACCTAAGCACAGCCCAACAAATCTTCCACGAGGTCTATGAAGCCGCCGACTTATTTCCTATGTATTTTGCGATCCTGGCCATCGGGTTGGGCGCGGCATCGTTCACCAATGCCAACTTAGTCCTGCGGTTCGGCATGCGGCGCCTGTCGAACTTGGCGTTGATCGCTTTAAATATCTGGAGTTTTGGATTTTTGTTGCTGATCGTGGCGTTTCAGATGCCCGTGGGATTGTGGATGTTCATCGGGTGGGCCATCGTCGCGCTCTATTGCATGGGCATGCTGTTCAGCAACTTCAACGCTCTGGCCATGGCACCCTTGGGCCATATCGCAGGCGTCGGTGCCGCTGTCGTTGGCTCCGTGACGACCCTGGTCGCTGTCGCGTTCGCTGTCGTCATTGGGCAACTGTTCGATGGAACTGTGGTGCCGTTGATCGTGGGATTCGGCGTCTGTGGGGCGATCTCGCTGATCATTGTTTTGATCACTGGCCGCGGATTGAAGGGCGTGGACCGCGCCGATCAAGCCACGACCGCCTCCTGAGCCATTGTCACCGGCCACGTTGCTCAATGGGGCTGGCGTATACGATTTCTTTAGGCGAAAGTGTTATTCTCTAGAGTGACTGAGATCGGCCAACACTTCGCCCACATTATTGTCAGAGCCGTTAACCGGTATGCCGAAGCCTCATGGTATAACGCCAAAATTACATGGATCGCGCTTGACGGACGGCATTGGCTGAAAAATATGTTCGTTCGGCCGTCCAAGCACCTATAATGGCAATAGCAGAATGAGTTAAGGAACAAATCATGGATACAGAAAGTACCCTCGACGTTTTGTTCATCTACCCCAGCTATGGTGGCGGCGATTCAGAGAGTCGCCTTCTGCCTGCGCGTGTTGAAGATGACATCCCCAATCAGGAAAGCCCGAATATTGGAATGGGGTATCTGCTGGCCAAAGCCAAGCAGTATGGGATACGGGCAAAATTCATGGACATGGTGTTCGACAATGTGTCCGCCGACGACCTCATCGATTATGTGAAGACGCATCGGCCGACCCTGGTGGGATTCACCGCGTTCACTGTTCACATCAAGGCGGCTGGATATTTAGCTGAGCGCATCAAATTGGCGGTGCCTGATACGGTCGTGAGTATTGGCGGCGTCCACGCCAGCGCGAGCCCCCTGGAAACGCTTGATGAGTTTCCGGCCTTTGATTTCGCATACTGCGGCGAAGCGGAAGATACGCTGGCCGACATTGTGGAATACGCAACCAATCCGACCCGTCTAGCTAAGGTGCCGGGAGTTGTAATGCGGGGACAGACCACGTTCCAGCCCAACTGGACACAAGATATCTCAACCTTGCCGTTTCCCGCTTGGGAAGAATTCGAGCTGTCACGGTACGGTGGCAATTGGCCGCACTTCTCTCAAAAGGAGTTGCCCATCCTGGCCCAGCGCGGATGTCCCTATCAGTGTAACTTTTGCATGCGCGCGTCAGGTCGCACGGTGCGGATGCGTCCACCCGAATCAGTGATTGCTGAGATCGAGCGAAATATTGAGGAATTCGGCTGCACGGCGATCGGCTTTCTAGATGAGACCTTCGGGATCAACAAGAAATGGGCGCGCGAGTTCTTCCACCAAATGAAGAAACGCGGTCTCAATAAGAAGACACCCTGGGGATGCTCCACTCGGGTCAGCCACACCACCCAGGAACTCCTTGAGGCGATGAGCGAAGCGGGTTGTTACGCCGCGTTCTTCGGCCTTGAGAGCGCGGATACAGAAGTCCTAATAACTACCGGCAAGAAGATCACAACCGACGACATGAAGCGGACCATCGGTTGGGCCAAGGGCGCTGGGATCATCCCCTACGGTGCTTTCATCATTGGTCTGCCGGGCGATACGGAGGAAACCGTTCACAAGGCGATCGACCTGGCGGGAGAATTGAACCTCTATTCCATCACGTTCCCTATTGCTGTGCCATTCCCAGGGACCGAGCTTTATAACATAGGACGGTCCGGCCAGCATGGTATGGAGATCCTGTCCTATGACTGGGATCGCTACGGCAAACAGGAAGGTGGTGTGCTGGAGAGTCAGGACATCCCATCGGAGCGTCGCAAGGAACTCCAGGAGATGGCCTACGCCTCGCATCCGAAGAAGAAGCTGGACACGTATGTTCGTGACTACGTCAACGTTCCCGCGGCTGCTGCTGCCTAGGCAATCGGTCGAAGATCGATGAGGACTTTGTACATCGGCAAGGACGGGCGATGAGTTCCGGGGCCGCGTTTGACGGTGACGCCACGCCCTACGCTGCGGATTTAGACATCATTGCGTTCTGTCAGACGCGCGGTTTGCCCGTGCGGACCCATCCGTTCTTCCGCGATATGGATAAACGTTGGCCAGCCGTGTTGTGTGAGTTGAACGACGCGACTGTGCTCGGGCAGTACTTCATTCCGATTTGCGAAGGCCAACTGCTGGCGGATTGTCTTTGCTATGATGGAGCAAGGGCGCGGCGCAAGCTAAGTCAGCGCGACAACACAGGGCCGCGCCGTGTCATTCGGACCGAGCAAGCCTTCCTGTTGGGGGGGGATCGGACATGGGGCCACTTCATCGTCTTTCACGTCATGCGGACAATTCATCTACAACTGTTCGATCACCTGCGCGAGGTGCCGGTAGTTACAAATGCCGGATTGCAGCCGTCCTTACGCGAAATCCTCTCGATCTTTGGCTGCCCGAGCGGACGTCTGATCGAGCTTGAAGAGAACGATGCATTGGCCTGTGAGAAGTTGTACGTTCCGACCATCGCCGGTGGCAGCACCATGGATGGGAACGAGCTGTTTATTCCTGATAAGCTGTCTCGGCTTTACCGTGCCATGATCCTGGAGGCCCATGGTGGGCCACAGGCGACGACGCCTACCGAAGCCGTATATCTTCTTCGCCGCAATACAAAGACAAAATTGATCGTGAACGACGCTGAAGTCACTGCGTTTTTTGCCAAGCGTGGCTACTTGGTGGTTGACCCAGCCCAGATGTCCCTTGCCGAGCAGGTCGATCTGGCGCAACGCGCCAAGTACATGGTTTCAGCCATGGGGTCCCAGGTTCACATAATGGATTTTTCCCGTCCGGGCACCAAGTTGTTAGAATTTATTTCGGAAGAACATCTCTATCAGCGCTCTTTTGGTCCGGGGCCGAAGCGATTTGCCGCGCTGGGTCTGGATAATGTCCACATGATTTGCGATGCAGATGCGGACAATAATTTGACGATAAATCTCGATCAACTGTCCACAGTCCTGGTGGATTTAGGGTTCCCCGTTTAGCTGGCGTCGACCACTAAGCGCGAACCAGTCAGGCTGCACGACTACTGATTGGAGCCCAGGAAGGCGAGAATCCGGTCGGCCACGTAGGCGCGGGCCGCGTCGTCGATGCTCTGGGAGACGAACAGTTCGTGGGCGATGTC
>CAZNWX010000093.1:0-7818 GCA_964576415.1 uncultured Magnetovibrio sp.
GGTAAAACCGCATCCGCGTGAAGATACGGCAGCGTGGGAACACGTCGTCCAAGGACGCGCACAGTTGTCTTCGGCCTCGGCGGCGGATCTCCTGACGGAATGCGACGGGGTCATCGGCATGACCACCATGGTGCTGATCGAGGCTCATTTGCTCGGGTTACCGGTATTGTCGCTTCAACCTGGACGCACCGGGAATGCCAATCCGTTGGTGGAGGATGCCACTTCCCCCGTGTTAGCGTGGTCCGAATTCCCCGACGCCTGGCAAGCGTATCATGAATTGCTGGGAACCGAGCAGACGATTTCCACACGGTTCAATGGTCTGTTGAGAGATGCAGACCAGCGGCTCGTGGATGCGGTTGAAGCCACGGTTGAGACCAATGAGCGTGAATTAAAGTGTTGACGCTAGTTCGCAATTTGCGATTTTTGTATTTTGGGTATGGTGCAGGGGCTGGAGGGCCGTCATGGCTGATCTGCCGGAAGAAGATTTAAGCGTCGTCGAGCGCCAGGCTTTCAATTTGGCTCAAGCTGGCATTCAGTTGGACCAGGCGCGGCTGGGCGGCGATGATAATGGAACCTTGGCGCAGGCCTTGGAGCACAACCTCCAGGTTTGGATCGAAATCGGCATCCTCATCAAGAGCCCGGAGAGCCAACTGGCAGAAAATGTCCGCGACAATATTCTGAAACTTCGCGACTTTATTTCCGACACGACCATGCAGCATGGCGTCGATATTCGGGAATCAACACTGAATACGCTGATCAACATCAATCTTCAGATTTCCGAAGGGCTATTGGAAGGCGCGCGGGGTCGCACCGGTTAGGTGTTCGCCGTTTCCACGTCGCTGGTCATTCCGATCAAGACGATAAGGGAACCGACCAGGATGTGCGCAGACGGAAAGCGCCGGTGAAACCTTTTTTGAAAAAGCCGATCTGAACTTCTTTATCATCGGTCGTGTCCGCCGGAAAGACTTCGCCCAAATCGTAGAGAATGGCGCCCCGCTGGCCAGCGCGTAAGATCGAATCGTAGACGGGATAATGCGCCAGCGGCTTGTCGAATTTCTCTCGATCGTACACCCCGGATGCGTAGTAGCTGACGCCGCCGGCGTCGATTACGGCTGTTCCCGCCACAAGCGTGCCGTCGTCCAAGAACCCGAGAGATGCCTCGCCCCGACCGGCGACAATCTCGTTCCAGTAAACCTCCCAATACTCGTTGCCATGGGCGCCGGCGCCGGAGATGTGCGTATGAAAGGCCGGCATCTGATCAAATAACGCGCGATCCGGGTTTTTGGCGTTGACGTAGCGCATCTGCAATTGCGTACGTCCCCAGTTAATTAGCGACCGGTAACTGGCGCGCACGTCGCGGTGAACGGCTTTCTCGCCCTGGGTTGTATCGATGACTGCATGGATATGACTTTGCGGTGCCGCCAGCCGATCAATGCAGGCCAAATCGGCCGCAGTCTGAGGATTTGATCCGAAACAACCGTTGATCAGTGCAAAATCAGGGGACGCCGCCAGATCTACCGCCGCCAGATGTTCGAAGGCCATCGCGAACACCCGTTTGCGCCGCTTCGCGCCAAGGCCACGTTGGGCGGCCAAGGCCATGGGGAGCCCAAACATGGAAACAGTTCCGCCTCGATAGGTGGCCGGCACCATCAAGACAGGCTTGTCGCCGTCCACGACGCAGAATGCGCAAAGTTTGTGCCTAGGTTTCTCACGATTGATCGCGGCATAGAGGTTTCGGGAGAATTGGCCGCTCAGCGGATGGCTGTTCCAGTCCGGAAAGTCTCTCTGATCGGCATCGCGAAAGGCCGCCTCTACGCGTTCAGGATCGTCGACAATTTGGAGTTCGGGCATATCCGCTTTGAATTCCGATACTTTGGAGGAACGTTTCAGACATGATCCGCCGTCCCGCGAGCGGGGTAAACCTTTTTTGCGGTTTATGGCGTGGTCGAGTAATCGTGACTAAGTCTGTGAGACATGTTAAACTCTTCATCATGAACCGAAATTAGCTAAAGGCCTGATTGTGCCCCTTTCGATCGACTTCAAGGCCGGTGACAAGATCATCATTAATGGCGCGGTGATTGAGAACTTGGGTTCCAATTCCACGATCTCCATCCAAAACGAGGCGGCCATTTTGCGAGGCAAGGAAGTCCTTTCAGCCGAGGACAGCACTACGCCGGCGTCGCGGATCTATTTCGCTCTCCAATGTGCCTATATTTTTTCGCAAAATCGTGGCGACTACATTGAGAGCTACGTAAACCTCCTGGATGAGTATCTGGAGGCGTGTCCAAGCGCGAAGTCCATTGCCGATGGCATTCAGGCGTCGGTGGATAAGGGTCAATTGTACAAGGCCTTGAAAACGACCCAGGACCTGATCAAGCACGAAGCGGAAATTCTTAGTACCTTGCAGCAGGAACTGGATGAAGTCGCTCACGAAGACGGCCCTGAGACGCCGTGAGCTAAACGGGCATAGGTCAGTAAAGAGAAGGCGCGGAAGCGCCCTTCTTGTTCTTTGCCGTCGGGCGAAGGGGATCAGACGTCCGTGTCGATGGACGTCGGTGCCTCGGCGGACGCACTGCTTTCCGCCTGTTCCTCGCTAGGCTCAGCGGTTTCAGCAGAATCGAGCGCATTTTGCAGCGACGTCAACAGGCCGTTAGCGATGTTGCGATTGATCTCAATGAGGGTCGAGATCTTCTCGGGCGTCGGCACATTGATGGTGTCCACCGTGTGCTTGTCGACGAAATTGCAGAGGTTCAGCATGCTTTCCCGGATTTCCTCCGGCACGTGGCCGTCCTCTAGGCTTAACTCGGTCTGGAAAATCGTCCACAACCGCCAGTTCAGACGCAAGGAATCGCGAACGCGAACCTTGTTTTCCTCGTCGTTAAAGTCACCATATTCGAGTGGCAAGGCCATCCGCCGGGCGGCTTCGACCAGTGCCCACGCTTCGGTGTACGTCGGGTTGCCTGGTTCAGGGATCTGTTCGTAAGACGATTTCTTGTACTGATTGTAAGCGTCTTGGTTCATGTTCTCTCCCGTTGCCCCTGCGGCGTCGCCGTCTGCTTGCCCTATGGACCACTGGGAAGCAACTCCTTCCACACTACGCGCATCAGTTGACGTGTTCAAGTTGGCTCTGTTTTCTGCGTACATAGGCGTAACTCCTTAATCTTAGCGCGTGAAAATTTTCAAATTTCGTGCCTGCGCGTTGGTTGAAGCGGGTCCCTAGATGAAGTTGGTCAGGCTCAATTCTCGGACACGAGCGAAGATCTGGAAGGAGGCTTCCAGCGCGCGTTGTTCGTCCAGGAGATTAGTCAAGGTCTCGGTCAAATCGATGTTCTCAAGATCGATGATCTCGGTTTCGAAGAACCCGATAAGATCTTTGTGCCGCTGGTTCGTGTCGTTGATTATTACTCGGTCGAACCCCAGGTCGATTTGCATCTGTTCCATACTGCCAACGGTCTCCGCGCCGAAAGGCGCGGTACCGGCGACCGTTCGCTCCAGGGATGCCTCCAGAAGGTATTCGGCTTGACCGGAGCGGTCCTGTTGCTGGTCCAAACCGCCCTCCGTGCCGTACTTGCCCTGCAAGATCAGGCTGATCCCCCGTATCCCCTTCTCAAAGGCGGGGTGGGCGGCAAAGATATCGAAGTCCAGGGTCCGACTATCGTCGACCCGATGGTTTAGGGTGCGTTGGTCGCCGCTGAAATAAGATGTCGCGGACACGGTGCCGGCGACGGAATAGACCTCGATCTCAGCGCCCGTGACGTTCGTTTCATTGGTCAGCGTCGCGCCGGTGAGGGTAAGGGTCGAGCCGTCGGCGGATTTTGCCCCAATCGTGTAGGTGCCGGCGTTGGTGCCGGCGGTGACCGTGAAGGATTGCCCTACAGACAGGTTATCAAACACGTCCGCCACGGCGGCGCCGGCGGGGTTTGTCTGCACCTGGATGGTATCTACGTCGCCGGTGCCGTTGTCCGTAAATATCAGCTTTGTATGAGATGAATAGGCGAAGGCGACTGAGTTTGCGCCGGTGAAGGTGACCCCGTCTGTATCCGTTTGAGCGGTCACTGTCTGACTGACTGTAATAGTAGAACCGTCCGCGCTGATGGCGTTAATTGTCACCGTTTGGTCGTTCGCGGTGCCGGTACCTGTAATCGCAAGTTGATTGCCCACGGCGAGCCCATTGAAGACGCCGGGAACGGCCGTTGACGAGTCGTTCTTAACCACCTGGATTGTGCCGTTAGCATTAAATTTAACATGCGTGTCGCTCACGTAGTCGAAGAACGTCGCTGCCGCCGAGTTGGCGGAGGTCGTGCCCTCGTCCGTCAGCTTCTGGTTCTCAATCGTAATAACCGTGCCCGTATTGGCGGAAACCGTATAGGTGCCATTGTTCTTCGTCGAGTTCGATACCGTAAACGTGCTCCCCACGGGAATGTTCGACAGGCCGTTGGCTGTCGTCGCCGTGAGGGTGTTGCCGGAGCGAGAGAATGTCATGGTCCCGAAATCGGCATCCGATAAGGAAAGGTTGACCTTTGGATTGGCCGGGTTCGGGTAGGTAATGACTACGTCGGGGGAGTTGGTCTCGTCCGTGAGCATTTCGGTGCGGACCGTGATGGTCCGCCCGTCCGACGATACGCTGTCCACCGTATAGGTGCCGTTATTGTTCGTCGTACTGGCCACTGTGATGTAAGTGCCAGCTGACACGTTGGAGAACATTGCGGACGAAGCCTCGATGGTGCTGGTTGCTGCCGTTGTCGTGTCGCCGTCGCTATCCTGTGTGAATTTCAAGAAATTGGTCGGGGTGATGAATGGCTTGTTAATGTTGTTGGTGTCGGAATTTATCGTGAAGCTCTCCAGATGCGCGCTGCTGGTTTCCGGATACTTGATCCGCGTGCCGTCATATTTTGCCTGGAAGGCCTCAATGGTTGTAATGCCTAGATCCACTGGTTCCGTACCGGTTTTTGAGCCCGAAAATAGGTACCGTCCGTCGATGTCCGTGTTCAGGATACTTTGGATATGTTTTAGGGATTCGTATGCGCGGGTCTGAATGAAGCTGACGCGTGCTGCATCGGTTTTTTCGCCGGAGGCGTATTTATTAACATCTTGGCGAAAGTTGGAAACCGTAGTGCGGAACTGCTCGAGCACTTTCTCTGTGATCTCGAGGCGTACATCGACCTGTTCATTATTGGACACGAACCGTTCCAGCGTCGAGCGGGTGTTCTCGATGTTGATAAGCCGCCGGGACTCCCGGGCGATGCCGAGGTAATTCTGCGATTTCTTTTCGCTGGTCGCCTGGATCTGGCGGTCGTGGACCGATTGCTGGGTTTCGAAGATCCGGCGCAGAAGTGCCGAATGTGCTGCCTGGGTTGATATGCGGGACATGGAGCTAGGTCCTACTGAATTGCCCGGTCAAGGGCGTCGATCATGTTTTGGATGACCGCGAGCACCCGTGCGGCCGCAGCAAATGCCTGCTCATACACCAACAGGTCGGCCATTTCCTCGTCTAGGTTGACGCCGCGGGCAGAGTCTGATTTGAACTGCAGGCTCTCCACCAAAGCTTTCTGGGTATCTAACCTACGGTCATTGGCGTTGGCTAGGCTGGCGTTTGTGGCTAAAATCTCGGCTGCGTAGCCGGCGAAGGTTGCATCCCGTGCGGCCAGACCTCCGGCCTGTTCGAAGGCGTTGTAAGACGTCATGGCGTTCGAGAGGGCTTGGGCGATGGTGTCGTCGCCCGTGGCCTGAGTATACTCGCCGCCTGTGCCTTTGTTCGCGTCCCACTGCATCTGGCCCGCGGCGATCTTGCTCGGTTGGGTCTGGATGTCGCTGCGAACCTGCAAGACCTGTGATATCCCGGTTTCGCCGACCTTCAACCCAAGTGAAGTCAAAAGCGTGTTGGCCGTGGTTCCGGAGCCCTGGGTAATCGTGATAGATGAGCCGTTGTCGTGAGATATGCGAAGCCGCGAGCCATCGCCTTCGGGAATGACCGAGGCGGTGAGGTTCGTCACGGTGTTAGTGATCTGGGTGGCCAGGTCCGTGAGACTGGTTCCGCCGTTTACGGTAATGGATCCCAAAACCGCGCCCGCAGCAGATGAGGTGTCGCGGAAGGTCAGCGTTTCCGTGTTCGGTGAATTTGGGGTCGTAAATGAGGAAGACATGACTTCCGATTCCCAGGTGTTGTCGAGCCGCGAATCGACAAAGAAATCGTTGAGGCCAAAGAAGTAGGAGAAGCCGCTCACCGTTTCATCGGTTGCGGTGTCGGTATTTGCGCCGCTGGAAGTGGTGGTGCTGGCGTTAAAGCTAATGACTGCGTCTTCGGCCGTGCTGCCATTGGCGGTGGCGGACTCGTCACGGAATGACAGATAGAGCGAGGTGGAATTCAGATTGATCGCGAACTTCCCGTCAGAGCCGATGTTCGCCGTGGCGCTGGAAGCGCCATTGGCCTGCAGCCAGTCCTCGATCTGCGCGGCAACTTCGGTGATGGTCCATGGCCCGTTCGCCGCCTGGACCTTTGATCCGCTGGTGCCGTATAGGCTTGAGGTCATGACCGTTTCCAGGGTCGTCACCGCGGACTGGTTGCCGGATGAATCTGTCAGCATGATTGTCACGTCGTCACCACCGGAATCGAGCGTCATCGTTTGCTCGTCTGGTTTAATGAAGATCCGCGTGCCCGTCATCGTCTGAGCGCCGGGGAACGCCGTGCCGCGGTTGTGAACCTGGTTGATCCCATCGCGAAGTTCGGACGCAAATTCGTCCAACTCGGCCTGGAGGCCCGGCAGGACCGAATCCCGAAGATCAATCAGGCCCTTGAGCTGACCTTCACGGATATCGTTGGTCATATCGTTGGTCCCGACCGTCGTGCCAACGAAGAGCCCGGAGATGTCGCCCTCTGAATGGGTTGACGAGGCCGACAATGACGATGCTGCGAGGTGAGTGATGGTTGGCGGAACCGTATCGACCAGGGTGCGGCCAGCCTCCGTGAAGACCACGACGTCACCATCGCTGCGAAAGAAATAACGGATATCGACCATCTTCGAGAGCTCGTCGATCGCCAGATCCCGCTGGTCCTTCAGATCTGTGACATCGCTGCCTACGGAACTGTTGGCAATGATGTCATCGTTTAGTTTGTCGATCTTCAACGTCATCGTGTTCATGTCGCCGACCACTTCGGCGATATCCCTGTCCGCCTGTAGACGAAGGTCCTGAACCGTCTCACTCATGCCTTTGACGTTTTCGAGAAGGTCGTTGGCGCGGCGAACGACCTCGGCGGATTCCAGGGTTTTGTCTGGAGACACCGCCAGAAGCTCGAAAGCCTCGCCCAACTGTTCGGTCAGGTGGGCGAAGGATGTGTTATCCCCTGGCGATCCGAACAAATCCTGCATGCGGGCGTAGAAATCTTCCTGGATGGCGAAGGTATTGGTTTCGCCGTTCTCAATCCGCAGGGTCTTCAAGAGGCCTTCATCGACACTACGTTGGATTTCCGCGATCCGCGTCCCCGCGCCGATGCCGCCGACGGTGACCTGCTCGAACCGGATGAGCTTGCGCGAGTATCCGTCTGTATTGAGGTTTGCAACATTGTTGGAGATGGTGTGGAGCGCTTCTTGGTTTCCAAGAAGGCCGCTCTGCGCTACGCGTAATGCAAGGGTGATGTCACCCATGTGAGATCGCTCCTCGAAAACCTACAAGTTCTGATCGACGCTGAACGCGATGCGCTGTGCGGACGCGTTGGATCCGGCGCGGCTGGTTGCGCCATGTGAGCCATACACGCCGGCGCTGGGTTGGTGGTCCTGCACGGCCTTGGCGATCAGGTCGACTACTCGCCGGTTTGCAGAA
>CAZNWX010000094.1:0-7633 GCA_964576415.1 uncultured Magnetovibrio sp.
GGAAGCTTTAAATGAACCTGATGTATAACGACAGCCTCTGGCCTGTTCGAACGTTTGATTAAAGGCTCAATGGAGCGTTTGTTCTCGACCTTCAGGATGTAGAAGCCGTCAAGGGTTGGTATCGGTTGAGAAACCTCGCCGGGGTGCAATCGTTCGATGGCTTGCGATAATTCCGCGGCCAAATTTTCCTGTCGTATCCAACCCAAATTGCCGCCGACAGCCGCGGACGCACTTTGTGAGAAATTGTGCGCGATCGCGTTGAATTCAGCGCCGCCTTCCATTTTTTCGATGAGACGACGCGCTAAAGCGCGGACCTCGACCACATTACTGTTGCGGCTCAGTGGAAGAAAAATTTCTGAAACCAGGAATTCCGGTTGTCCACGCTTCGAAATCTCTTCGGAAACAATGTCGTCGATTTCTTGCTCGCTGAAGGAGACGGTTGGGAGAAAAAGTTTTCGCATCAACTTTTGCCAACCGACGCCGATTTCTACCCGCTCGGCGATGGCGGCTTTGTCGATGCCGAGGCGTTGCGCAAGCGCAGAGGTTGCGCCCTTGGACAGGCCTGCGCGCCTCTCCCATTGTCGCAGGCCCCTGAGCACCTCGGCTTGAGAGACCTTAATCTTATTCTTCCGGATCTCCTGTAATTTGAGTCGGTCATCAATGATGTTGCGCAAAATCTGCGGGGCGAGTCGAGTACGGGTCTTCAGGTTGTTATCGAGCTTAGAGAGATAAATAGATAATGTCAGGCGAGATTTGACATCCAATACCGAAATCATCTCGTCGTTGACAATGGCAGCGATCCGCAATTCCCCCTGAGCATGAACGTCCTTGATCGCAGTGGCAGTTAACGCGATTGCGGTCAGGGTCATGGTGATCGAACGGATATGCTTGATTGCTGCGTCGAACATCTCGCTAATTTCCACCTTGCCTGGAGAAGCCAGTTTTGACTTCTCCGATTGTCTTCAGGGTCAAAATGAAATTGATTGAGTCAACGGGTTTGATGTCCCGGTCCTCATAGAAGGTTCGATTGATACTGGAACTGAATACCACACATTCATTCTCATAGACCAAATCCATGCGTGCGGAACGCATTTCACCAGCATCAAGGTCTCGGGTTGCGCTCAGCGAACTCTTCCATTCACGAGTTAATTTCGCCGATCCGCGAATGTTAAATTCTTCCCGACCAGCGAATTCACCTTCTTCCTGGCGGTTCAGGAAGATGTAGTTTCCTGAGACGCTATAGGCGGGCACAGTTGCTGAGAATTGCGCTTCATTCCGATTTGGGCTCAGATTGTCGGTTGCCAATCGCGTTCTGTAGAGTAAGTCGATATGAGAGTTCGGCGAATACTGGACCTTGCCGACCAAGTCCGACAAGTTGTCGTTCAGGCCGGAGCCTTTACCGAATGTTGAGTCATCTTTTAAGCGATATGACTGTCCGAAGAAGACACTGGACCGGTGGCCGATATCACTGGTTAGGGCCCATTGCAGGCCATAGTTGATGCGTGGTCCGCCCTCAAGTCTATCAATGCCCGTAAATCGGTTATCCAAAAACAGATTGGTTTCATCAAATTCTAGTTCGGTACTGTCTTCATTAGGAATTTTGGTGGAGTTTCCACCATAGGGACGAAGAACTATGGACGCGACCGGTTCGATAGTTTGACTGGCGTTTCCCGAGCGCTTAATCATTGGGCGGCTCCAATCGATGGCGGCATACGGGACCGTTCGATAACTGAAGCCATTGTATGAATCGACTTCATTGACTCGTTCGAGGCCATTGACCTGATAGAAGTCGGCGTTCAGACCGAGTGTCGTCTTGATCGAATCACCAAAATCCGTGATCAGAGGACGCTCCCATCGCGGATGAAATGACATCCGACGGGTATCCTTGCCTTCGGCCCGCGTCAGCGCCAAGACATTAACGTCTAAAAATGACCGACCGCCAATCCTGTCGTGCTTGCCGACGTGATTGAAATCGAGCAATGGAAGAACAATGGGAATATCGTCCGCGATATCGTTTTCTTCCAAGCCCTGGAAGGCATGAGTGCTGGCACTGAAGTAGCTTTGGGAGCGGAATGCCTCAGCGAAGAATTGGCTGTTCAGAGATTGCGGCGAGGCAAAACCGTAACGCCGCATGTAGGTGTTGTCGGTGGAGCGTTCGAGATCAAATCCCCAACGCCATGTGCGATTGATGTCGAAACGCGCTTCGGCATCCACGTGTCCGCGCACACCCATGTCGCCGTCTGTTGTATTGAATTCGTCTTTTGAATTCTTGGTGATGCTCGCGTCGACATCGATCGAACCCTTGTGCACGCGGTTACGGTATTCGACGGCTAGGACTGGGAATTCATTGGTCATCAGGATCGGGGTGATGGTGGCGTCCTGGTGCGGCGAGATACTCCAAAAATAGGGCGTTTCCAGCACGATTCCAAAATCCGAAGAACTACCGTAGGTCGGGAACAGAAAACCGGACTGGCGCTGTATTGTTGGATCCGGGTGGCGGAAATAAGGCGTGTAGAACACCGGCAATCCGAACATCTCCAGCCAAGCATCGCGATACTCCACGATCTTTTTATCCTTATGGTGAATGACGCGAACGGCTTTGATCTGCCAGAGCGGTGGTCGATCCGGGTCGTCTTCGCAGAGGTTACAAGGTGAATACGTGGCCTTTCTCAGTTCCGTAACACGCTCGGCGGTACGGTGGGCGCTGGCGCCGACAATGCGGGCACGGTCCTGGAGAATTATGCCGATGTTCTCGACGATCCCATCTTTCAAGTCGCCAGTGACCTCCATCCGGTTACCAAAGATCTGTTCGCCTGTGTTCTCCAATATCGTCACATTACCCGTTGCCGTAACGATGTCAGTTTTTTGGTTGTAGGATATGGTATCGGCGAGCAATTTGCGGCCTTCGTGACGAATTTCCACATTGCCCGATGCCGTGACAATTTCTTTCTCCTGGTCGAAAGTCATCTGATCTGCGGCTAGAGTTACCGGAGGTTCGTCGCCCAATCCCGGTTGCGATATTGGCGTTGCGGGTGCGGACAGTTGAGGTGTGATTAATTGCGGTGACGCGAGCCGACCTGACCCGGTGAACGTTGGTGGAGGTGCGATTAATGTTCCCAGCGGGCGGTCTTCTGTTGCGGAAGGCGGTCGGGCGATGGGGGCGATTGCTAATGGTGTAAGCGGCCGCGAAACTACCAATGGCGGCACGAGGTGCGACGCGGCTGGCTGCGGACGCTCTTCCTCACGTAGCAGAATGCCAAGCGGACGGTCAGGGGATGCAGAGCCTGACTGATTAAATTGTAGTCGCTCTTGTGAAGGCGGGGAGAAGCTTTGGCCGATCGGCTGACTACGCAGGGGTATCATTGGCGTGGGCGTTGCCGGTGCGCCCGTCTTATTGATTAAGACACCAAGGGGGCGCTGTGTCCTATCGTCGGCGTTCGGTGGGGCGATCGTCACGGGACTGGCCAGTACCGTTTGTTCCGATAAAAGCGGGGATATCAAGATTCCCAAAGGGCGGTCAACTTCGGGGGCAGCCGCCGTGGCGTGCCTCGGTCCGGCAAGTGACGCCATTCCCAGGGCGGCAATCAATAAACAGAGGTGGCGCGAGAGATGGTGCATTTTTCGTTCTTAGCCGTCTTCCAAATGGAGGAGCGTGGTCAGTCCGAGCAGCAGAGCGACACCCGATGGCGACCAAGCCGCCAATGTGACGGGTATGCTATCCGACAGGCCTAGGGCGAAGACCACGTCCGAGAAGAAATAGAGTGCAAATCCAGTCAGAACGCCGCCGCCGATTACATAGGAGGTTGCGCCTCGTCGCGAATGTCGGAGGGTAAAGGCCGCGCCGATGAGTACCATGGCGACCATCAACAGGGGCGCGGCGAGAAGACCGTGCCAATGTAATCGATGGCGAAGCGCCGAAAACCCCGCCGATTCCAGAGTATTGATGAACCCAGGCAGATCCCAGAACGACATGGTCTCCGGGGGCGCGAAACTGTCTTGAATCTTGTCGAGGGTCAGGTCTGTGTCCAACAAATAGGCCTCTTCATAAACCGCTGGCTTCTCCGGTTCGTGAATCCACGCATCGCCGATGTGCCAGAATCCGTCTTCGAGGCGTGCTGTCTTGGCATCAATCCGCATAAAGAAGGAACCTGATCCGGCGTACATGAAGACCACTAGGTTGTTTAGCTCAATATCCTCTTCATACTGAACGACGCGTTCCGCATGGATCACGGATTGGCCCTTAACATTGGACTGGCGTAACCATATCGAGGAACCGGAAAGGGTCAACAAATGGCGGGAGCCCTGAAAGCGGACGGCCTCCAACTGTTCGAAGCGCGACAGTGTATTGGAGGCGATGTGGTTGATCGTCGTGATTTGGAAGATTCCCAGCATCGCGGCAATGGTCACCGGCGGCAAAAGAAACTGCCACGCAGAAACCCCGGAGCCGCGTGTAACCACCAGTTCGTTTGAGCGTGTTAGGCGCCAAAAACACGCCATACCGGCGAACAGGACCGCAAACGGGAAGATTTCCTGGCACATGTAGGGAAGTTTCAGCAGCGCCATTTCAAGAACCATACCGAAATCAATGTGCGGCTTGGACGCTGAACGGCGCATCAGTTCCACAGTGTCGAACAACAGAACCAGCAGCATGAAGAGGGACAGCAGTATCAGGAAGGCGGCGATGAAATGCCGTCCGACATACAATGACAGGGTAGATGACAAGCGCATACGAGCCCCTATGCCATCGCTACTTTAGTGGTCGGTCGGTATTTGGGCATCCGAACCATGAAGTAAATACTACCCAATAAGGCGAGAAGTGAATGCAAATAGATGAGCGGAACCAGACGCAAGTTCTTTGCTGATATGTTCTCAAGTCCGAGCGTACTGATCAGCAGGCTGACCATTAGCACGATGCTGACCAGGATGCGCTTCGTCTGGGATCTTCGGCTGAAACCCCCGGAAATCAAGCAGGCCAGGGCGATGAACGTCAAAATCAGCGCCTGGAGCGGAGAAACTAGCCGCTTGTGTCCCTCGACAATGAATTTTCCGCGGTCTTCGACCGAAATATTCTCGTCTTCCGGGTTGAATAGTTCCGATAGATGGCGTTCTCGCGCCTCGATATGGCGGTCTGCGCTGCCGTCTTTCCTGCCGTCGATTTCCAGGACGTGTCGGTCAAAATAGAGAACCGAGAGTCGGTTTGTCTGCGGGTCAACGACCTGTCGGTTCCCATCAAACATGACAACACGGGCGCCGTCCTTGGTTTCGACGAGGGCGCCGCGCGCCGCCATGATTGTGAACTGATTATCCCGGTCACCTTTGTCGTGATAGAGGATGCCATGGAGCTCCCCCTCAGCTGTCCGTTCCCTGACATAGACGGTTTTGCCGTTTGGCAGTTCATTGAACGCGCCTTCCTTAAGAAGAATATGCGAGTAATTGTAGCGGATATCCCATTGCATCTGCCGGAAAATTCGGTAGGACTCCGGAATGAGGTACAGGTTCAGGAAATACCCTACTCCAAGCACCAAAAACGCAAGAATGACCGCGGGTTTCGCCAACGCCATCTGCCCCAGGCCAGAGGCACGCATAACTACCAATTCCCGGTCCATAATCAGTTTGGCATAGATAAAGACGACAACGCAGAACAGCGCGATGGGTAGGATAACAGGTAGGAAATTCGGCAGCATCAAGAGCGTCAGATAGACGAATGTACCGGCGTCGACGCCCCGGTTAACGATCAGCTCAACCAACCGAAGGCTCTGCGATAGCCAAATGATGTACGTGAAGCAGATGGTAACAAATACCATGCCCACGAACAGCTGCTGGAAGACGTAGCGTGAAAATCCGTTCATGCGAGCCCGAATCCAAAATTTTGCACGCACAAAGTGATAGAAAAGGTTAGAAAAATCAAGACTTAAGGGAGATTCCCAACGGTCCGTCAGGCATGGAACACGGCGTTTTGAACAACCGGGGCGCCTGCTATCACAATCTCGGCTAGGGTACCGGTTTCGACAACATGATGGTCTACGAAAAACCGTGTCGTGGCGATCTTCGAGGCGCGGAACGGTCCATCATCCATGCTCAGGACTAAACCGTGAGCCCGCGCCATCAACCATCCACCGCTGGTCACGGCCAACAGCTTGAGGAACGGTACGGCGCTGGCCGCCACGCTACCGGGGTCGTGACCCCAGGTGTCGACTACCCAGCGAGTGGTCTTTTCCAAATCATCGATAGCACTCAAAACCCGCGTTTGGATATGCGCTAAGGCATCATCACCGGTCTCAAGCAACATGATGTCCGCGCGCATATCGGCGATTAGGTCGCGAATGCTCTCACCGTTCTCTCGTCCAATCTTACGGCCGACCAAGTCGTTAGCCTGAATGCCATTGGTGCCTTCGTAAATGGCGGTGATCCGCGCATCCCGATAATATTGGGCGGCGCCGGTCTCCTCAATAAAGCCCATGCCACCGTGGATCTGGATGCCGGTGCTCGTGACGTCGATGCTGGTATCGCTGCCCCAGGCTTTTACCACAGGCGTCAGCAGGTCGACGCGCGCCTGCGCCGCCGTCCTCCGCTCTGCATCCACGTGACGTTCCGCCGCGTCCAACTCTGCCGCCACGTAGTAGGCCAACGCCCGTGTGGCTTCGGTTTGGGCCTTCATATCCAACAGCATGCGGCGCACGTCTGGATGTTCGATAATCGCCACCGGCTCCGGGGAGCCGCCATCGATCTTACGGCTTTGAATGCGTTCACGGGCGTAGGCGAGGGCGTGTTGGTAGGCCCGCTCACTTACGCCTACGCCTTGCAGACCGACGCTTAGGCGTTCGTTGTTCATCATCGTGAACATGTACGCGAGGCCCATGTTCTCTTCGCCGACTAGGTAGCCGATGGCGCCGCCGTCATCTCCATAGGACATGACTGCCGTGGGACTGGCGTTGATGCCGAGCTTATGCTCGATGGACACACACCGCAGGTCGTTCCGGTCGCCCAAACTGTCGTCGACGTTGACCAGATACTTGGGCACCAAGAATAGCGAAATGCCACGCACGCCATCCAGCGCATCAGGCAGACGGGCAAGAACCATATGAATGATATTCTCCGACAGGTCATGTTCGCCGAAGGTAATGTATATCTTGGTGCCGGAAATGCGGTAGTGATCGCCCTCGGGGACCGCTTTAGTCCGCACCCGCCCCAGGTCGGTTCCGGCCTGGGGTTCGGTCAGGTTCATGGTCCCGGTCCAAACGCCGGAAATAAGTTTCTCAAGAAAGGTCGCCTTCAACTCTTCCGACCCATGGTGACTTAGGAGTTCGACGGCGCCGAGGGTCAGCATGGGGTTGAGCATGAAGGACAAATTCGAGGCGTGATAGATCTCGGAAACTGAGGTCGCCAGTAGCCACGGTAGCGCTTGGCCACCGTAATTCGCATCGCAGGGAAGACCGTTCCAGCCGCCTTCGATGAATTGCGTATAGGCTTCCTTGAAGCCCTTTGGCGTCCGGACGACCCCGTTTTCCAGCGCGCATCCCTCGATATCGCCGGAATGGTTCAGCGGCGCCAGGACCTCTGATCCAAACTTACCGGCTTCCTCAAGGATTGCATCGACGAGGTCCGGCGTTGTCTCCTCGCACCCGGGAAGGGC
>CAZNWX010000095.1:0-7582 GCA_964576415.1 uncultured Magnetovibrio sp.
TTTCCACGTCCGCTTCGGAAACGCGCTTCAATTTGTGGCCGAATTCGGCGACCACGAGCTCGGCCGTGTCCGCGTCGATGGTCTGCGTCGCCGTCACCATGACGTCCATGCTCATCAGCGCCTTGATGACGTCGGCAGCACGCGTCGCCATGCGGTTCGCCAGTTCCTGAACCGTGATCACCTCGGGCACGACGACTTCGCGAACGATGGTCTGTCCCTCGATGCGGGTCTGCTGGCTCTGCTGACGCTCGCGTTCCAGTTTGCGTTTGTATTGCGCGACGCTGCGCTGGCGCTCTTCCTTTTCCTCTAGGGCTTCGGTGATTGTCAGCTTGCCTGGGCGGCGCTTCGGCTCACCACGGCGCGACGGCGGCGGCGGCCGGCGTTCACCGCGGGCCTGCTTCTTGCCACGATCGCGGGCATCCTCCGCTTCGGCCTCTTCCTGGCGACTGGTGCGAGCTCGGGATTTCGGCACCTCCTTGACCGGCGCCAGAACTTCGGCGACGGGATCGGGCGCTGCTTCAGCTTGCTCGGCCTCGGCGACGGCCTCCTCAGCATTCTTCGCTTCGTCTTCCGCGGCGACTTCGGCTTCTGCGGCAACCTTCTCGGCCTCGCGCCGGGCAGTATCGCGTTCCGCCACTTCCTTACGTTCATCTTCGTACTTCTTGGCTTCCTCAAGGGCGCGCTGACGCGCGGCCTTCTCTTCATCGGTCAGGCTCCGCCCCGACTTTTCCTCGTCAACGGACGGCGGCAGTGGGGGGGGCGCCTCGACGGCGACCTCCTCGATAACCTCCTCGAAGGCTTCCGCAGTCTTCCGCGCCTTCACCTCGGCCATGCGGCCGCCAGAATCGAGCGCAAAGGTCCGCTTCGTCTTCCGCTCCACCTGCACCATCTTCGAACGGCCATGGGAGAAGTTCTGGCGCACGGCGCCGGACTCAACGGTCTTCTTCAACTCCAGCTTGCCGGGTCGGGACAGGCTTAACTTCGAGCTTTTGCTCTTTTCCGTGGTTTTGCTCATCTAACTCGTTCCTATCCTTCGCCCAAGATCATTCCCTAATCGCACAATTCTGTCGTCTATGCGGCCGCCGAAGCCGGTCTGAAACCGCCGAGCCGGCTCAGATCACGGGCCAGACGATCCGCCAGGCCCCCTTCCGCCACCAGCGCGTGAACGATCCGTTCGCGGCCCATGACGGCGCCCAATTCATCGCCGCTCAAGACATCCCGAACAGCCAGGTCCGGAGCCAACTCGGTCATTTTGCGTCGGCTCGTCGGCGCCCCGTCGGCAGCCAGTACCAACAATCCATTTGCCCCGGCGCGCAGACGACTGCCGACCTCATCGGACCCGACGGTCAACACACCAGACCGGCGCGCCAATTGGAGCAATTCAATACATCGCTTCGCTAAAAGTCCCTCAACCCGCTGCGCGAGGTTCGCATCCGCCCTGACCAGCCGTCGCGCGCGTTTCGCGAACAGGTTTCGGGCGCAGGCTGTATTTAGCATATCGCGGTCGGCGCTCAACCATAACCCCCGGCCCGGCAGCTTCTCGTCCAGGTCGGGAACTGGGCTGTTGTCGGGGCTGACGACAAAACGCAGCATCTCGACCTTTGGCTTTCGCAAGCCACTGGCGATGCACGTTCTGAGGCCGTCGGCGTCACATGACGCGTTCTGAGGAGATGGCGTTTTCCGTTTCAAGGCGGTCTCCGTTTCCCATCGCCCTAGGCGCCGGCCAGCGTGCTGGCATCCTCGGCTTCGCCTTCGGCGCGCGCCTCGAGGCTGTCCGCCGCGTTGTCGTCCATGAACCAGTGAGCCCGGGCCGCCATGATTATGGTGTTGGCCTGATCCAAGCTTATGGTCTCGCCTTCCAGAATATCCAGCAACTCATCGCTAGCTAGATCCGCCAGATCATCGCGGGTCTTGATGTCTTTCTCACCCAGCTTTACCACCATGGCGGCGCTGACGCCCTCCACATTGGTCAGGTCATCCTCGACGCCCAGCTCGACGCGACGCCGGTTCAGTTCCTCGTCACGGGCCTGCAGGAAGGCCCGTGCGCGGACACGCAGTTCTTCGGCCACGTCTTCATCAAAACCTTCGATAACTAAAAGGTCATCGATGGGCACGAAGGCCACTTCCTCGACGGACGAAAAGCCCTCGGTCACCAGCAGGTGGGCGATGACCTCGTCCACGTCCAGGGCCTCGACGAACATCTGGGAGCGGTTGTTGAACTCCGTCTGGCGGCGTTCCGATTCCTCTGCTTCCGTCAGGATGTCGATGTCCCACCCGGACAACTGGGACGCTAGGCGTACGTTCTGGCCACGCCGGCCGATGGCCAGGCTGAGCTGATCGTCAGGCACCACAACTTCGATCTTGTTCTTTTCTTCGTCCAAGACCACTTTCGCGACTTCAGCTGGGGCCAGGCCGTTGACGATGAAGGTGGCCGGGTCTTCCGACCATTGAATAATGTCAATCTTCTCACCCTGCAGTTCGCCGACCACGGCCTGCACGCGCGAGCCGCGCATACCGATGCACGGGCCGACAGGGTCGATGCTGGAATCATGAGACAGCACGGCGATCTTCGCTCGCGAGCCCGGGTCCCGGGCCACGGATTTGATCTCGATGACGCCGTCGTAAATTTCCGGTACTTCCTGGCTGAACAAGTTGGCCATGAACTGCGGATGGGTCCGTGACATGAAAATCTGCGGCCCCCGGGTCTCTTCGCGTACGTCGACGATATAGGCGCGAACCCGATCGCCATTGTTAAAGTGTTCGCGCGGAATGCATTCGTCCCGGCGCAACAGGGCCTCGGCGCGGCCAAGGTCTACGATCACGTTGCCGTATTCGATGCGCTTCACAAGACCGTTGACGATCTCACCCATCCGGTCCTTGTATTCGTCGAACTGGCGGGTGCGTTCGGCTTCACGGACTTTCTGAACGATGACCTGCTTGGCGGTCTGCGCGGCGATCCGGCCGAAATCGATGGGCGGCAGCGGATCGATCAGAAACTCGCCCGGGGCGGCGTCTTCGTTCTTGCGCCGCGCGGACTCGAGGTCGGTCTGCGTCAACTCATTCTCGACCTCTTCCGCATTCTCCACCACTTCCACATAGCGGGCCAACGAAATGGCGCCGGACGAACGGTCGATGTGGGCGCGAATATCATGTTCGTGGCCGTATTTGGATCGACCCGCCTTCTGGATCGCTTGTTCCATGGCTTCGAGAACCTCATCACGCTCAATGCCCTTGTCACGGGCCACCGTTTCCGCCACCTGCAAAAGTTCCGGGCGGGAGTTGAAAGCTTCCGTTTCCATCGCAGCTTCGCTCATGATCTTAACTTTCCTATGCTCACCGTGTCGCGTCCTGAGCCGTTAGCATTTCGTCCGTGACCAACAGCTTAGCCCGGCGCACCAACGGGTAGGGGATGGACATATCCGTACCGTCCACCTCTATGGTAATGGTCTCGCCCTCCACACTGCTCAGACGGCCGCGAAACCGCTTTCGACCGTCCACAGCCTCGAAGGTTTCGATCCGGGCGTCGAACCCGGCGAAACGTTCAAAATCCCTAAGTTTCACCAGGGGGCGGTCCAGGCCCGGTGAGCTAACTTCCAATGTGTAGGCCCCCTCAATGGGGTCATCCACGTCAAGGATCGCGGATACAGCCCGAGAGATGGTCGCGCAATGGTCTGCAGTCATGATGTCGCCGACGATCGGCTCGGCCATGATCTGCAGGCGGGGATTGTGGTTCCCCGACAGCTGCACGCGGACGATTTCAAAACCCAAGTCTTGAACCGCCGGCTCTATGATCTCTTCGATGCGCTGCTCCAAATGCACGCCCCCGTATCTCTTTCTCTTGACTCCGAAACCTCGTGAGACCCCGGGGGTGGATAACAAAAAAGGCGGGCCAGTGGCCCACCTCATCAATTCCATTCCACGGGGCCATCCCATTCGTCGGAGCTAACGAGATGCATCAAACGTCTGATGCGAGCCCCGGTATATACCCACAACCGCTCCAATGCAAGGGCTAGGGCGCGAAAGCAGTCGGCTTCAAGGGCTGTCAGCGTCGGTCCGCAGGAAGTTCAGATAAACCGGTTTTAGACCCCGGGCCCGGGCCTTTTGCTCGTATCGCGTTTCGACCCAACCCTCCGGAGCCAGACGCCAATCGTCGGCGCGGCGCGCCACCCACGTGAACCGCCGATCGCGGAGCATGCGCTCCAATGTCCAGGCGGCAAACTCGGTCTGATCGGTTGCGAACCGGAACTCGGCCCCGGGACGCAGCAAACGAGCGAAGCCGTCCAGGTTGGCCTCGACGGTAATGCGCCTGCCGTGGTGGCGAACCTTGGGCCACGGGTCGCTGAACAGCACATAGAGACGGCCAAGACAGGCTGTCGGCATAACCGGCATGAGTTGACGGACATCATCATCGTAGATGCGAATGTTAGTTAACGCCTGATCATTGATCTTAACCAGCAACGTGGCGACGCCATTAACATATGGCTCGCAGCCAATAAACCCAATGTTCGGATAGCGCGCGGCCTTGGCCACCAAATGCTCGCCGGCCCCGAAGCCGATTTCCATCCAAAGATCGTCGACTGGCGACGGGAAAAAGGCCGCGGCGTCGCCGAGATTAGCATTCGGGTCCAGGCGCAACCGCGGCAACAGCTCCGTCATCAGGCGCTGGCGCGCAGTCGTCAACTTGCGACCAGTGCGCCGCCCGTACCAGCGTTGATCGGTTCCGTCCGCCTGGGCGTTCAACTGGCGCCAAAAGCCGACTTCAACTCATCCACCAGGTCCGTCTTCTCCCAGGAAAAGCCGCCGTTGGCATCGGGTTCGCGACCGAAATGGCCGTACGCGGCCGTACGGGCATAGATGGGTCGGCTCAATTGCAGGTGCTCACGGATACCCCGCGGGCTGAGGTCAACCATCTCCTGAAGCACGTTGGCCAGTTTCACCTCATCCACCTGAGCCGTTCTATTGGTATCGATGAGCACGGACAGGGGCTTCGAAACGCCGATGGCATAGGCCACCTGGATGGTACATTCATCCGCCAGGCCGGCGGCGACCACGTTTTTCGCCACATAGCGCGCGGCGTAGGCGGCCGAACGGTCAACCTTGGTCGGATCCTTCCCGGAAAAGGCGCCGCCACCATGCGGGGCCGCGCCGCCGTAGGTATCGACAATGATCTTCCGGCCCGTGAGGCCGGCGTCACTGTCGGGGCCACCGATGACGAAACGGCCGGTCGGGTTCACATAAAATTCATCCTCTGGGCACATCCAACCCTCAGGCAGGACGTCGAGGACGAAGGGCCGCACAATCTCACGGACATCGTCCTGGGACAGGTCTTCCGTGTGCTGTGACGACACCACTACCGACGTGGCGCCGACGGGTTTGCCATCCACGTACTTGAGGGTCACCTGGCTTTTCGAATCCGGTCCCAAACCGAGGGTTTTGCCGGCGTGGCGGGCCGCCGCCATGCGGCGCAGAATATCGTGGGAGAAGTGGATGGCGGCCGGCATGAGCACGTCCGTTTCGCGGCAGGCGTGGCCGAACATGAGTCCCTGGTCGCCGGCACCCTCATCCTTATTACCGGCTGCGTCAACGCCCTGAGCGATGTCCACGGACTGCATATGGACGTGAACCTGAACCTCGGATTTCTCCCAGTGGAAGTTGTCCTGGTCGTAGCCAATGTCCTTGATCGCCTGACGGGCAACATGTTCGAGCCGTTCATTAGAAACGTCACCGACACAACGACTTTCCCCGGCCAGAACCACGAGGTTTGTGGTCACCAAAGTTTCGACGCCGGCGCGTGCGTAGGGGTCAGCCTCAAGATAGGTGTCGACTATCGAATCCGAAATTCTGTCACAAATCTTGTCGGGGTGCCCCTCGGACACGGATTCACTGGTAAATAGGTAGTTGCCGTTTTTCAAGGTCGATTCCCTCCGCTAAGGGTTTACGGCGACGCGCCGCATGTTCATTCAAGGCTGAACGGCAACCGGGCCTCTTAGTGCCTTTTTTAACGTGGTGGCAAGCAGGTGAAATCCGTCCACGCCCGACCGCCGTTCGGCGAAGGCCGTTTTTCACAGCCTTTAGTAACAGCGTCAAGAACAATCGCCGGTCGACTGATCCGCGCGCGATCGGGATGATCCTCGAGGTCGAGTGTCAGTCGGCCGTCTTGGCCAGAATTTTAGTCAAGTCGAACATGCGTTGGCGCACCGCAGGATCCTCAATTCGGTAATAGGCCCGCACCAACTCCAGCGTTTTCCGGCGCGCCATGGGACTGTGTGCCAGTTCTTCCTGACGTCGGTTGGCCATGCCCCAATCCAGTTGTCCCTCGTGGGAACGGATCTCATCAGGCAATTCCTCGAAGAAATAAGCGACAGGCGCGTCCAAAATACGCGCAAACTGATAAAGCCGACTGGCGCCAATGCGGTTCGCACCGCGCTCATATTTCTGAATTTACTGGAACGTCAGACCGACTTCGTCACCCAGGCGTTACTGTGAATAACCGAGCAATGTTCGGTGAAACCGCAGCCGGTTGCCAACGTAGATGTCGATGGGATTGGAAACGCCAGGCGGTAGCCGTCGTCGTCGCCCCATGCGTCCGCCTTCGTTGCCATCAGCCACCATCGGTCTCTCTCCGGGCTCGCCTTCCGCTCGTGATACGGCGCCGTTTCATGCTTTCCGGCTAGAACAGCACATGCGCGTTCAAATTCGATAATATTCACCCATTGAGCATTCAAGGTGTCAAGGCGTTACCTGGGTTCGCGACCCCGGGCCAGGCGCGGTAGCCAAAGAGCGGCCAAGCCCAGCGCAATCATGATCAATGTCAGCCAATCCCCATATCGGCCGTAGGGCGGTGGTCCGGCAAGCGCTTTCGGCAAGGTGGTATCCAGCCGCCCTTCCTGGCCCAGGCCCAGTCGCGCCTCGATCCGTCCGTGAGCGTCGATAACGGCAGAAATGCCCGTGTTGGCGACACGCACGACGGGCAATCCCTGCTCGACCGCACGCATTTGCGCGGCGGCGAGATGCTGATGTGGGCCGGTGGTGAGCCCGAACCACGCGTCGTTGGTCAGGTTCAGCATCCACGCCGGTCGGCGGTGGACGGCCCCAACCTTGGCGGGGAAGATGATCTCATAGCAGATCAACATGACTGCCGGTGGCAGGCCCGCGAGGTCAAAGACCTGAGGCGTGGTGCCCGGATGAAAATCAAGCCGGCCGGCAGTCAATTTCGAGAATCCAAACAGCCAGCGAAGCGGCACGTATTCGCCGAAGGGCACTAGATGGCGCTTGTCGTAGGTGGCCGTGATCTCGCCCTTTGGATCGAGGGCATGTATGCTGTTGTAGACGCGCCGTTCCCCGCCTTCGACCGTTTCCCCGCGCGGCGCACCAGTGATCAGAAGTCCGTCTGCTGGTACCGCGGATGCCATGACCTGGCGGAGCCCGACGTCGGCAGAAAGGTTGAAGGGGACGGCCGTTTCTGCCCAAATGACATGGGTTGGCCAGGCGCCGGCGCCATCGCTAAGGCGCATTTGTTGGCGCACGTGTTCGACGCGCAGTTCTCGGCGCCACTTCAGGTGTTGCTTAATGTTGGGTTGCA
>CAZNWX010000096.1:0-4712 GCA_964576415.1 uncultured Magnetovibrio sp.
GGTGCCCATCGTGATAAACGGCTTTCTCTTCTCACCGCCGGCGGAAACCAATGAAGATTATCCTCACAATGACAACGGTCATGCCACGGGTGGCCCTGGAGACGCAGGCTGCCCCAACCAATGGAAGGTGCGCGGGATCGAGGAGGCACCTCTCATGTGCGTGGGCGCGCTAACCTTCACTGCGGCGGGGTGCATTGTTCTCTTTTTCTACGCCACGCCGCTTTATGAATTCCTTTTGCCCATTGCCGGTGGAAGTCCGCCATGACCTCACCTCCTGATAACGGAAAGACCTATTGGCTGGATGACATGCGAAATGTGCGCAAGATCGTTTGGGCGCTGGTTATCGTCTGCGCGGGCTTGTTTGTGGCGGACGCCTTCTATCACAAACATCCCTACTTCAGCGCGGAAAGTTGGTTCGGGTTTTATGCCCTCTATGGCTTCTTTATGTGCGTGGGCCTGGTTTTAGCGGCGAAGGTCATACGGATTTTCCTAATGCGCGATGAAGACTACTACGACAAGGATGGTGGCGATGATTAATCCAGCCCTCCTCCTGATCGTCGGCGCACTGCCCATTGTCTTCATGAAACGACCGCTGCGCCAGGTCTATCTTTTGGCGCTGCCTGTCGTGGCCTTTGCCCTGGCACTCGGGATCGAGGACGGGACCTACGGGCATATCCAGGTTTTTGACTACACTCTCGAGACGCTGCGTATGGACGGCCTTTCTCGGGTCTTCATGTTGATTTTCTTGATCGCGACGTTCCTCGGTACCCTTTACGCCCTGAACGACGACGATCCGGTCCAGCAGACCTCGGGCATGATATATGCAGGTGCCGCGGTAGGTGCCGTATTGGCAGGTGATTTGATCTCACTATTCGTCTATTGGGAACTGACGGCCATCGCGTCCGTGTTCCTGATTCTGGCCGCTGGTACGGAACAGGCACGCCGCGCCGCCATGCGTTATCTGATTATTCAGGTGGGTTCCGGCGTGCTTTTGCTGGCCGGCGCACTGGTGCATGTGGCCAATACAGGCTCCATCGCCTTCGTGCACTTCGGTCTAGAAACGACGGCGGGCAAGCTGATCTTCCTGGCCTTCGGAGTGAAATGCGCCTTTCCGCTGCTGCACAACTGGCTGCAGGATGCATATCCGGAAGCCACGGTGGGTGGCACGGTGATGCTGAGCGCGTTCACCACAAAGCTCGCGGTCTATTCCCTCGCGCGGGGCTATGCTGGGACGGAAATCCTGATCGTTATTGGAGCGACAATGACCATGTTCCCAATCTTTTATGCGGTGATCGAGAACGATCTACGGCGTGTTCTGGCCTATTCTCTGAACAATCAGTTGGGCTTCATGGTCGTCGGCATTGGCGTCGGCACGGAACTTGCCTTGAACGGGACGGCTGCGCATGCCTTCACGCATATTCTTTATAAAGCGCTGTTGTTCATGTCCATGGGCGCGGTGCTGCTTCGGACCGGAACCTGTAAGGGCTCGGAGTTGGGCGGGCTCTACAAGACCATGCCATGGACGACCGGTTTCTGTATCGTGGGCGCTGCGTCAATTTCGGCGTTCCCTTTGTTCTCGGGTTTCGTTTCCAAGTCCATGATCCTGTCGGCCTTGGGCTATGAGGGCCATTGGTTTGCATGGGGCGTTCTGTTGTTCGCGTCGGCGGGCGTGTTCCACCATTCCGGTATCAAGATTCCCTACTTCGCATTTTTCGCCCATGATTCTGGCATGCGCCCCAAAGAAGCTCCCTTTAACATGTTGTTGGCGATGGGGGTCACCGCCTTCTTGTGTATCGCCATAGGGGTTTATCCAACGGCACTTTACGACATTCTACCCCACGACGTGGACTATCACCCCTATTCCACTGCCCATGTGATCAATCAGTTGCAGCTCCTTTTGTTCTCGGCACTGGCGTTCACGTTCCTGATGATGACCAAACTTTATCCGCCGGAACTCAAATCGACGAACTTGGATACAGACTACGTCTATCGCCGTTTGCTGCCGCGCCTCATCGCCTGGTTGAGGGAAGGTTGGGCTCAAGTCGACCGCCAAGGCCGACAGTTCCTTCTAGGCATCGTTTTGGCGATCATGGACTGGATACAGAAGCATCATGGTATCAACGGCATGATGTCAGGGACCTATTCAGCAGGAACCATGGTCTTCTGGACGCTAGCGATGTTCCTGGTTTTCTTAGTCATGTATCTATCGGCGTAGTGGGAACGTTTGACACTTGCTATGACCTCGCCGAATTTCGGTGCTAACCGTCAGGCTGAGCTATTTTACTCCTCCCAGTTCAGGACTTTGTTTCCCACTTGGTTGACGACTTGATAGCGAGCGCATTAGGGGGGCATCATTGTCGCGTTCGGGCTGGGTCCTCTGTCGTCCAGTGAATTCACGACGAGGACCGAGACGTCTAACTGGATCGATCGTTCAGGGCCGCATAATCAAGTAATTCCAGGTTCGCAATGCTGGCGGATCCGATGATGACATCAGCGATGATCGCAATGTTAAAATGCTGAGGGAAAGCTTGAAGCTTCCAAATCATTTGAGAGGCCCTACGATAGGCCTTGGCAATGTGCGAGGTAACCAAAAACGGTGAGTGATGTGAGTAACAAACGAGAAGGCATCCGCAAGGGCCTGACAAGATACGGCGATGACGCCTTTTCCTTGTATGTTCGAAAGGCCTTCATCAAGGCCATGGGCTACACGGATGATGCCTTAGAACGGCCTCTCATCGGCATTGCCAACACCTATTCAGGCTATAACGCCTGCCACGCCACGGTGCCGCAGATAGTTGAAGCGGTGAAACGCGGCGTCATGCTGGCCGGTGGCCTGCCCATCGAGTTTCCGATCATATCGCTTCACGAATCCTTCGCCTTCCCCACGTCCATGTTCCTACGCAATCTCATGTCCATCGACACGGAAGAGATGATCAAGGCGCAGCCCATGGATGCCGCGGTATTGATCGGTGGCTGTGACAAGACCGTGCCGGCCTTGGTCATGGGCGCCGCCTCGGCCAATGTTCCGGCGGTTATCGAAGTGACAGGGCCCATGCTTACTGGCACCCATCATGGCGAACGGGTCGGCGCTTGTACCGATTGCCGCCGCTTTTGGGCCAAGTACCGGGGCGGGGAGATCGATGATGCGGAAGTGGAAGAATTGACCAACGAATTGGTGCCGACCGCCGGGACTTGCGGCGTCATGGGGACGGCCAGCACCATGGCGTTAATGACCGAGGCTATGGGTATGATGCTGCCGGGGGGGGGCGCCATTCCCGCTACCTTTGCGGACCGCCTGCGCCATGCGGAGCTGACGGGGAAGCGCGCCGTTGCTATGGCCGCCGAAGGCCTGACGCCGAAAAAGGTGATGACGCCCGCGGCTGTCCGCAATGCGCTCCGTGTCTTGCAAGCCATCGGCGGTTCGACTAACGGTCTAATCCACATGACCGCCATGGCGGGCCGGCTCGGTATCCGCGTCGATCTGGATGCATTTGACGAACTGGGTCGGGACATCCCGGTCTTGGTGGACCTAAAGCCGTCGGGCCAGTACTACATGGAGGATCTTCATCGCGCCGGAGGATTGGCGCCCATCCTGCGCGAACTCCGCGATCATCTGGAACTTGATACATTGACCGTCACCGGCCGAACGTTGGGTGAAGAGATTGACAGCCTGCCCCCGGCCTATCCGCAAGACGTGGTGAAAACCGTGGACGCGCCCCTTTACCCGGGGGGTGGCATGGTCATCCTGCGCGGTAACCTGGCGCCAGACGGTGCGGTGATCAAGCAGTCGGCGGCCAACCCGAACCTCCTGAGTCACGAAGGGCGTGCTTTGGTATTCTCGTCCTTGGAAGACATGGCGGCACGTGTGGACGACCCGGACTTGGACGTCACCGCCGACGACGTAATGGTGTTGCAGAACGCGGGGCCTCTGGGTGCTCCCGGCATGCCCGAAGCTGGGTATCTCCCGATACCGAAAAAGCTCGCCGAACAGGGCGTGAAAGATATGGTGCGCCTGTCAGATGCACGCATGAGCGGCACCGCCTTTGGGACGATCATCCTGCATGTTGCACCGGAGTCAGCGGTTGGTGGCCCGCTGGCCCTGGTCGAGACCGGCGACTGGATTCGACTGGATGTGCCCAACCGCAGTCTGGAACTTCTTGTCGAGGACGCGGAACTGGCTCGGCGGCGCGAGGCCTGGACACCGCCCTCAACCCATGCTGGCGCGGAACGGGGCTATCTCAACCTCTATCTGAACCGGGTAACGCAGGCGCCAGACGGCTGCGATTTCGATTTTCTAATGCCCTAGCTACTTGGGAGATCCGTTGGCCGGTTTGGTGCCCGGCACCCACTTCTGGATCGTCACATTCTTGCCTGATTGAGTACGGTACAGCTTGGGTTTTACCACTTGGTTGATCCCTGGTGTATTCTCGGCATGGATGAAGGACACGCGGATCTCACTGAGGAAAATTTCGGCACGGTGGCCGCGGTTTTTCGCCTTTTTGTAAGCACTCGTATCCTTCGTCATCTTGATAATCTTCTCGGTGCTCATGTGACCGAAACGTCGCCAGATAGCGTCTAGGAAGCTTTCCACCTCGGCATGCAGGAAGAGGTCAGTGTCAATGTCCGGGCGGCCTTTGGAAAATGCCGTGAACACATTGGGTTCTAACGGCCCGCGCTCATCGGCCACGAATACCGCTGGCATCAGTTTTCGG
>CAZNWX010000096.1:4722-7547 GCA_964576415.1 uncultured Magnetovibrio sp.
CGATCGCGTCCAAAAGATAAAAAAGCAGTACTATTCCAACGGTCCGCGCTCATCAGCTAGGAAGACCGCTGGCATCAGTTTTCGGCCCTTGAAGGCTACGGAGAAGTAGGCCTGAGAGAGGAAGAGGAGACCTTGGAGCTTCTGCGGCTGCAGATGCTCGTTCTCCGCCAACGCCGTGTCGGTGAAGAAGAAGGCGATATCGAAAGCGTTGTTAACTTCCGCTGGCATGGGTCTTGGTCCCGTCCCCGTCGTTCGCTGGGCATTAGGATCGCCCGCTTTGATTAAGATAATATTTCCGGGAAAAAAGGAAAGATGCCGAAGTTTGGCTCAGACGATCAGATCGATCAATTCGTCGATATGTTCGTCCGCCGTGCGCAAGATCGTTACATTTCCGACATAAGCCACTTCGGCGGCGATCAGGCCTGAAAATCCGCGTCTTAAGTCAAAGGGTTTTGATTTAGCGGGGATTTGAGTACGCACGCTGGCGCTAGCGCCACCAATGACAAGCGACATGGAACTCGCCTGGACGGGTTGATCGTCCGGCGTGTTCTGATTGACGAAATTGATAGCCGCCGCATTTGCCTGCGTCGCGCTGGCAAGAAGACCGGAAAGGGCCGTATCTAAGATCGCAGTGATTGCCATGATACGAGGTTACGAGGTGCCGGGCGAGGGTTCTGGCGATCACAGGTGCCGGGGGTGAAAAAGCTGGAAACCCGGCCACCGCGTCTCCTATATAGAGGGCATTAGAGGCGGATGCTCAACTCTGTTCCGGTGACGTCGGGATTACGGTGGATTACCTTGGAATTGGTCTCGTAGGTCTTAATGGCCTTGGTGATGATGCCGCCGATACGCCGCGCCCGGACGTTCGGGTCGTCGTCGTTAGCACCGGAACCGCTTAACTGATCGACAAGCGAGGTGAACACCTGGGTCGGAAGAGCAAGGCGTCCGCCATTCCGGAACATGTTTTGGTTCCGCGTGCCATCCGCTCCGGCATCACGGCGAAAATCCTCATTGAGCGTAAATTCTGTCTCGGACGCGGAGGGATTACTGGCATTCGATTCATCAATCGATGTATTCAGTGACGCCACTTTGCTGACGGGCATGCCACGTGCCGCCGCAACGAATTGCGCCGGTGTCGGAGCATAAATTTTTGGCACTTGCGCCATGAATACGATCCGTCAATAGGTTCGGTTTCAGAAGCAAATGGACCAGCGCGCGGATACACGCCTGGCACAATTACACTAAAACACTATAGAACTGTCATAATCCGGGTTACAAGTCAAGGATTTGCAGCCGTCCTATTTTCCATATTATCGTTTTATTTCAATGCGTTAAATAGATGATCGTTGATCGACGTTTAAGCGTGCGAAGTCGATGATATGGGTCGCCGCTCCAAAATCGTAGAGGTCGTTATGGCCGGGCTTTTCGAGCCACAAGGAGAACTTCGGTTTCTTCGCCGCATCGAATAGGCGGCGACCTAATTTTTGTGGCACCGTCCGGTCCGCCGCGCCATGTATAATCATCAACGGTGTGTTGATGGCGTCGATCTTGGTAATCGACTCGTACTTGTCGCATACCAGGTGCTGGGTTGGAATGTAAGGATAGTGGACGGCGGCCACATCTGCCATGGATGTAAAGGGGGCTTCCAGGACCACGGCTCCCACGGGCGCGCCGGCGACGGCATAACGATGTGCCATCTCGGTCGCCACGCCTGTTCCCAGGGATTCGCCATAGATAACCCAACGTTCCGGTGGAATACCGATCGCTTTTAAATGGGTCAGAACGGTTGCCGCATCGTTATAGAGCCCGGCCTCGCTTGGAGATCCGGGATTACCGGCGAAACCACGATATCCAGCCAAGATAACGCCGAAACCAGCGTTTAGGTAGGGGCGGATCTTTTCGGCTCGATCACCGATGGTCCCGGCGTTGCCGTGGAAAAAAACCAAAACAGGCTGATCGGACTGGGGCACCGCATACCAGGACATGAGAGTGTGTCCAGCGTCGTTTTCTAATGGCAACTCAGCCATTTCCCCCACGCCATAGGTCTCAGGCGGACCAATAGGTCCACCGGGATGATACATGAGGCCGCGTTGCCCGACATAAATGATGACGACCAAAGCGATATATCCGGCGATGACTGCTGTCAGAACACCAGTAAACATGGGTTTAGTTCTGACAATCACGCCTCACCGGTTCAACTAAATTCGTCGTGAAGTTTCACCCAGGTTCCGTTGGCTATTTGGCATGCAACGCCGCCACCGGAAAAAATCCCGTCATCGAACACCACTGACGCCCGATATTGCCGGCAGGATTGGCCATTGGAACGCTGATAGGTGTTCACGGCACGAAATATCCCCGTGCGACCGGTGTTCGGGTTCTGCCAATGAACAACTTCACCGTCTCTGGATTGCGCCAACGCTTGCCGCACGGTGCTATCGTATCGGGCTTGATCCGATTGACCAAGGTTCCGCGCCGCCGTATAGCCGTTCGATCCCCCCATTAGCACGCCTGCGGTCATGAACAAGGTCTGGCCGAAGCCGCCGCCGAACTGTGATCCGACATATCCGCCGACAACCGCGCCACCAAGAGTGCCGCCGATTTCCAGCCAGCTCATATCTTGAGCGCGATTCATTGTATCGGCACAGCCGCCAAGACCCACGGCGACTAAACCGGCCATAATACTCTTTGTGACCTTCATGGCAGTTCTCCTTCTGGAATTAGCGGACGATTCCCTGCGACCTTTGGGCGGGGTCGAGACAATCGAAAACAGCAGCAATAGGCGTGGCGAGAGGACAGGTCCGGAGTGTTTGTTCGCGGAATCTGGC
>CAZNWX010000097.1:0-7509 GCA_964576415.1 uncultured Magnetovibrio sp.
CGCGCGCCCCAAAACTAGCACCGGAGCCACGGACGTCGACCGCCACAAGTGCGTAACCCCGGGACACGAACATGTCACGATAAAACGCGATGGTCGGACAGGCATCAATATCGTTCCGCGACCCAGAACGCAGCGCGAAACGCCGGTAATAAGGTGTCAGCACCATGATGGCCGGAAAGGGGCCGCCGTTCTCCGCCTCGCCCGGAAGATGCACGTCCACGGCCAATCGCGTGCCATCACGGACGGTCACGTATTGGGAGATCAGGCGTTCGCCCTCGTGTTCCGGTGGACGACTGTCGAGGTAGGCCAACGGCGGCACGCGCCAGGTATCGGTATCTGATCCGTTTTTCATGATGTCCCCCTCACTCCAGTTTTAGTCGAGGCTCTTGTTGAACCACGTGGCCGTTGTCGCGGCATCGAAACCTTGCGCCGCGTAAAAGTCGTGTGCCGCATCGCAGTGCGAGGAGCAGTAGAGCGACAGCCATTGCAGTCCCTCCGACCGGGCCCATTCCTCAACCGCGCACATGAGCAGCTTGGACACGCCGCGCCGACGCGCCGCCTCACCAACAACCAAGGCCTGGATTTCCGCACAAGGTTTTATCTCGATGGAATGGCGGATGAATACGTGGATGAAGCCCAACGGCGCGTCCTCGGCGTCGGCCGCGACGAAAACTGCATTACCTGGACGCTCAATGATGTCCGCGATCCGGTCGCCGAAACCCGTCTGATGCGGCTCATAGCCCAACTCATGGCACAAGCGGAAAATACCTGGAACATCCTTGACCGCGATACCCCGACAGATCAGAGGCGTTGATGACGGCACCTTGGGATTCACTTCGGCTTCCACTTTTCGACCCAGTGGCTGGTTGGGTATTGATGGCCCGTTGGAACAATCCCCGTAAGCCACTTCGGTATCACATAGGGATTGGCTCGGAAATACAACGGGATGACGGGAAGTTCGTTGGCATAGATCCGTTGCAGGGTATGCCAGAGTTTCTGCCGTTTGGTCCGGTCCAACTCCGTTTCGATGATCTCAAGGAGCGCGTCCATCTCATTGTTCTTGAAGCCCGTATAGTTCTGACCCGCGAAGTTATTGCCGGCGTTTGGAATATGACCCGAATGCAGCGTCGTACGCGGCACGCTCTCGGGTGACGAAATCCAAGCGTACATGGCCAAACCCGTATAAAGCCGTTCGGTCACCGTCTTGCCGAAGAACACGCGCGCCGGCTGGTTCTTAATTCTAACGTCAACGCCGACGGCCTTCCATTGGCTCTGCATGACCTGCTGGACCAATTCACGCGAACGATTACCGGCAGTGGTCATGATCTCCAATCGCAAACGCTGTCCCTTCGTATTATATCGAATACCCTTGCGGCGCACCGTCCACCCGGCCTCATCCAGGAGCCGGTTAGCGGCTTTTGGATTGTATGGGTATTGGGGGATGTCTTCTGCATAGACCCAATCCAGCGGGTTCACGCTAGTGTGGGCGACCGGTTGGCGACCTCCGAACAAGCGTTGGGATATGGCTTCGCGGTCGATTGCATAAACCAGCGCATGTCGCACCCGCTTGTCGACCAGGATGGGATTGTCCAGGTTCAGATCGATATGCTCGTAAATCAGCCCAGGTTTATAGAGGATCTGAAATTTGTCGCCGTGGCGTTTTTCGAAATTGACCGCCTGGTCGATGGTCAAACCCAACTCACCGGCGATCATGTCGATGCCGCCGGACAACAGATTGGCTTCCAATGCCGCCGTGTTCTCAATGACACGCACAGTGATCTTCTTGAAATGCGGCTTCGCGCCGTACCACGTGTTATTGGGCACCAGGACGACGTGCGATCCGGAAACGGCCTCGTCGATCCGGAAGGGACCGAAGTATAGGCCCGGATTGGTGGTGTCCGTGTCAAAGGCCGTTCGGTTTTTGTAGCTTAGCGGATCGGCGAAGTTCTTCTCGTCAAGATGCGCCGGTAGCAGTTCGAACCCACCAATTAAGTTGTATTCGAACGTCAGCTTGTCAAAGTGCAGGATGAAGGTCTTTTCGTCCACAGGATCGACCTTGTATAGGCTGCGATAGAATTCGATGTTGCCGACGCCAGATTGCTTGTGGCGGCCTACCTTCCAGGTGAACATGACATCCTTGGTAGTCACCGGAGTGCCGTCGCCCCAAGTAGCCTTGGGGTGGATCGTATAGCTCACGGCCACTCCGTTCTTCCCGTCAGGCGTGGTTTTACGCTTGGCCAGACCGTTCTCCATGGTCGGCAGTTTTGTGCACAGCAAACAGATATTCTTCCAATTCACGTCATAAACGGTGAATGGGCGGCGCGTCATGGCCAGGATGTAGGATTTGGCCAGCATACTGTCGATGTTGGGATGGAAGGTCGACGGAAATTGGTTAATCCCGATAACCAACTGTTCCTTTGCCTTGGCAACCGCGTGGAGCAGGGTGGTCAAGATCAGCGCAAACACGAGGGCACGGTATCTCATCATGGGCCAAACCTATCATGCCCGCGCGAAGACGTCATGGTTCCCAGAGGTTAAACTCCAGCAAACGCTTGGCCGACGCCAAATTCTAAGACGTCGTCCCCATTAAGAAGATAACCACTTGGCGATCATTGGAAATACCCAGGAAGCCAATCAGCATTTACAGTTGAACCATGCTGGGCAGCAAGCCCCCGCAGATCGTTCCGATCGACGCGCCAACCGTCGCGTCCGTAGCGAGTGTTGACTGCGCCCAAAGGCGCTCCGGGAGCGCACATCCAGGAAAACAACGTCCGCCCCAACCGACATGACGTTTTGCCTATGCCGCAACCACGAGGAGCATCGTCCACGCCAAAACCGCCGCAATGCAAGTACGGGGTATGCCGGCTACCGCACTCATAATGATCAATCCGCGCCCTTGCCGCCGTTGGCAACGGACCAGCCCACGGGGTCCGCTAGGAAGGTGCGTACACCCCCAATGGCCTCCGCGCTGAAATAGTCTCCATCCTCCGCGACCTTCAAGACATCCGCCCAGGTGCACAGGTAGTGCAAAGTGACCCCCGCCTCCTTCAAAGCATCCAAGGCGTGTGGAAAAGCGCCATAAAAGAACACGACAAAGATGTCACTAACTTCGGCACCAGCAGTTAGCAAGGCTTCCACGAAGTTGATCTTGGAGCCGCCGTCGGTGGCCAGATCTTCCACCAGAAGAACCTTTTTGCCCTCTTGGAGTGAACCTTCAATCTGGGCGTCGCGTCCGAAACCTTTTGGTTTCTTGCGCACATACAGCATGGGTTTATCCGTGCCCGCCGCGATCCACGCGGCGTAGGGAATACCCGCGGTTTCGCCACCAGCCACGTAGTCGGTACCCGCCAGATCCGTATTTCGCTCCAGCATCTCGATGCCCATCTTGACCATGCGGCGACGCGCTTCAGGAAAAGAAATGACCCACCGGCAATCGATGTAAACCGGGCTGGCCCAGCCAGCCGTCAGTTTGTAGGGTTCTTCGGGGCGGAAATTGACCGCCTTGATGTCCAAGAGCCACTTCGCCGTTTCCAAGCTTTCCGCCGTATTGGCACCATCGTTCATGAAAAACTCCTTCGTATTGCCAGAATATTTCTAAGGAGTTCCTGGGCCCCAAACAATCGATGAATCGAGCTTCCGTTCACAGTCGCGGCTAACACGTCGGAAGGACCCGTGTGCTTCCAACATTGACGCGACGGACGGCCTGCCCCCAAATGCTGAATGGGAGGGTTCACCTTGAACAATCGACAGGACCGACGCCGCCAAAAGAAGAAGCAGTACGCCGAATACGGGAAAATCATACAGCAGGCGCACAAATGTGTGGAAGAGGGCGCGACACGCGACGCCGAAATCGGGTTCCGCAATGCCGCTCAAGCCGATATCGCCGCGGCCGAACCCCACCACATGGTCGGCTTCATGGCCTATGAATCGGGACGGCTGGAGGATGCGGGCAATCACATTATCGAAGCCACCATGCGTGCCGACGACGACCCAGCGATCCATACGGATTGCGGCGCAATCATGAACATGCTGGGTAGGCCACAAGAATCCGAGGCCGCTTGCCGCCATGCCATCGACCTGGAACCGGACCATATCGAAGCTTACAACAACCTCTCCGTTGCCCTATCCCTTCAGGACCGGCATGAAGAGGCTTTGGAGGTTTGCGACGCCGCTTTGGATCGCCGTCCGGAGTACGTCGATACCCTGGTAAACAAGGCCAACCTTCTGCTGAAGATGGACGACCCCGTGGCCGGCATTGAGGTATTCGCAGCGACCATTGCCGTCGCGCCAGAGAACCCCTTGGCGCGGGTGAACCTCGGGACGGCGTTGCGATTGGTCGGCGAGCTGGATGCGGCGGAGGATCAATGCCGCGAAGGTATCGCGCTCCGGTCCGACTATCCCGAAGCACATGCCGGGCTCGGCATGGTGTTGGCCGCCCGCGGTGATTTCGAAGGCGCCATTGCCGCCTTCCTCAAAGCATTGAAGCTCAGGCCCGGCTTCGCAGCGGCGCAATTGAACCTGGCCGCCGCCCAATTCAAAACTGGCGACCTGCAGGCCTCGGAGGCGACCTATCGCAATATCATCGCTACCCATCCGACCGGCGCGCCGGCGCAAACGGGTTTGGGGGTCGTGCTTCTCGCCGATGGCCAGTTGGAACCGGCGCGCGAGGCCTTTCGCGCCGCGGTCGAACTGGATCCGTCAGAGGGCGAAGCGTGGCTGAACCTCGCGTCAGCTCTGGGACCGGACATACCGCCGGAGGACATCGCCCAAATGTCAGAACTGGCCGTTGACACCCGTCTTGGCCTTGAACAGCGCATCGCGATTCGATTCGCTCTCGGTGAAGTTGCCGACAAGCGCGGAGAACACAACGCCGCGTTCTCGCATTTCCGTCAGGCGAATGACGCCCGCCAGACGGCCATGACTAAGTTGGACAAGGTCTATGATCCCAACGTCATGGATCAATTGGCTGAGCGTATCGTGGCAATCTTCCACGATGCCGGTACGCCAGCCGACAACGCCAACGCCAGCGAACAACCCGTATTCGTAGTAGGTATGCCGCGCGCCGGCACCACCCTTGCGGCGCAGATCATCGCTAGTCATCCTGATGCCGAAAGCCGAGGGGAAGCCGCCAGCATCTCGTCACTCGTTCCGAACTTCCCTGACGACACCGACGACGGAGGTGTCAGTGCGCCCGGCAATCGCGCCTTGGCATCATTGGCGTCCTCGGCAATGCGGGTGGTCGACAAGACCCCGTTCCATTTTATGCATATCGGATACATCCTCCGCCACCTGCCAAACGCCCGCATTGTGCTCTGTAGGCGTGACAACGAAGACGTTGCCTTGTCTTGTTATTTCCAGAATTTCCTGGGCGACCATCCGTGGGCTGCGGACCTCGGCAACATCGGACGTTTCATTGCCTTCCACGACCGTCTTGTGGACCATTGGCAAGGTCTGTACGCCGACGCCATTCTGGAACTTCACTACGAAGCGGTGATCGCCGATGCAGAAACCCAGTGTCGCCGTTTGATCGATCACGTGGGACTGCCATGGGATGACAGATGCTTGTCATTCCACGAAGCCCGGGGGTCGGTTCTGACAGCATCAAATTGGCAGGTTCGCCAACCTCTTTATGATCACGCCGTGGGCCGCGCCCAACATTACGACACCTATCTAGGCTCGTTGCGCGCGCAACTCGATCACGCGTGAACGCGGATCAGTTTCGTCCGCAGGCGATAGCTAATAAAGGTATCCGATAGAAAACTGGGCCGCTTTGGCCTCCGGCATGGGGCACTTCGCATGTGATCGTCCACATGCATTATAACAGAGATTGGTCGCCACACATGCGACGAGGTTTCGCCTGTGCCTCGGCGATGCTACCAATGCCGTCATGTACAGGGCTACACAACCATGACCGACGACGGACAGCGGATTTGGGTGCTGGCGGATGACCGGGCAGGGAACCGCTCGCAGGCCCTCGGCGTGGCGACATGCCTTGGATTACCGGTGGAGGTCAAGAACCTCTCCTACGGGCCTCTAGCTGGGCTTCCAAATGTCTTGTTGCCCGTCAGCCGGATGACCTTGGACTGGAGCAGTCGTCGACAACTGATTGCGCCCTGGCCCGACCTCGTAATTGCCGCCGGGCGGCGTACGGCCTCGATCGCGCGCCATATCAAACGCATCTCCGGTAGATCGACGCGTCTTGTCCAGATTATGAACCCCGGCGGTGCCTTGGAAGATTTCGATCTCCTGTGCGTGCCCACCCATGATCCGGCCGTCTATGGCGAAAACGTCATAACGATTACCGGCGCACCGCACGGAGTCACGCCCGATGTCCTCGCCGACGCGCGGAGCACATGGATGCCGAAACTCGTGGATCTGCCGGCCCCGCGCATTGCGCTCATAGTCGGCGGATCAACCCGACGGCGGACGTTCACCGATCCTATGGCAGGGGATCTGGCGACCCGGGCGTCCGCAAAAGCGAACGCCGCCGGCGGCTCGCTCTTGGTCACAACCAGCCGACGGACGGGCACCGCGACGTCTGCCTTGATTGAAGCCATCGATGCGCCATCGCGCGTCTTCCAATGGGGGAATATAAAGGAGAACCCGTATATGGGCTTTCTAGCCTGCGCTGATATGATCATCGTCACGGGCGATTCCATCTCCATGTGCACCGAAGCCTGCGCGTCCGGCGTTCCCGTTTACCTGTTCGCGCCGCCGGACTTGGTGAGCGCCAAGCACGGGCGGTTTCATCAGACACTGCGCGACAGCGGGTATGTCACCGACCTGGCGTCGAACAGAGATGCTCCGACGCACCCGTCACTCAACCCGGGAAACGAAATCGCAGCCGCGGTCCGCAAGCTCATGGGCTGGTAAGCGATGCCAAACTTTGCCGCCAACATCATCTACTTGTTCAACGAGGTCGACCTGATTGATCGAATCTCGGCCGCCGCCGCTGTCGGCTTTCGGGCAGTAGAATGCCAGCGTCCCTATGAGGTGCCGCCAGCAGTAGTCCGTGACCTTCTGGAGGCACATGGCATGCAGATGGTGTTAATAAATACGCCCGCGCATCCGTCTTGGCCGAATGACAGCGGCATTGCCACATACCCTGACCGCACTCTCGCATTTCGTGAGACAGCGGCGCGCGCCATGGCGTATGCGGCCGAGGTTGGGTGCCCCCGCGTGCACGTGGTGGCCGGACAATTGAATCGCCTTATCGATCCGATGGCTGCGGAGGAGACGTTTCTCACCAACATTCTTTGGGCAGCCGACCAGGGGCGTTCGTTGGGTGTCAAAATCCTGATCGAACCACTGAACGCCATCGACAACCCCAGATATTTCCTGACCACCGCCGCGCAGGCGCAGGCGCTGTTGACGCGCGCCAATCACGACAACCTGTACCTTCAATACGATCTCTACCATGCGGGCATGAACGGTGAGGATGTGATCGACGGCGCCCGAACCTACCTGGGCCTCATCGATCACATGCAGATGGCGGGCGTGCCTGAGCGC
>CAZNWX010000098.1:0-7494 GCA_964576415.1 uncultured Magnetovibrio sp.
CAGGCGCGCCTTGACGTAGGCGCCGAGCGATACGTTCTGCAGCAACCGGTCGTTCTTTTGGGGCCGTTCCATGAAAGTCGGAATTGAGAACAACTGTAATCGGCCAAGGTCTCGAGGCGACAGCGACTGAATTCGTTCAACGTCATGGGTCAAACTACCATCGAAGAAGACGACGTCACCGGGCCGCACCATGGCATCCACGTCCACGCGGACACCGTCGCGGTTTTTAATGTGAAGGCCGCCAGCCCCATAATCCTGCCCTTTGAAGGTGAGTAGCAGCATGAAATGCCAATGCCGGCGTTCATCAGCTAGATCCTCGTGGGCGTGCAGCCATCCCCGGCCTGGCGGATAATAACTGGTCGTGATGTAGATGCCATACCGGTCCGGTTCAAAATACTCACCGGAGCGGTGATCAACATCCGCCACATCGTTCCGAAGCCTGCTCAATCGCAGGCCCACTTCCCGCGTCAACGCATCAATGGCTGGGTTCCAAAGAAAGTCATAGGACCGAAACATGCAGCAATCGGATGTTTCGTGATATAGCACCTGGTTCTCTTCACCCAAGTGCGGGCCCCATATCATCGGCGCCGTCGCCTGGCGCGGCTGGAAACGGTGAAGCCAGAATTCCCGGATTTTAGAGATCTCCGCCGCATTGACGGCCCCGCGGCAGATAGCAAAGCCGTCCTGGAGGATAGCGCTGCGCAGGCCGGAGGCATCATCCGGTCCGTATTCCAGCATCTGGCTATACCCGATTTCGGTGTGCATGTTTCTTTTCCGGCACAATCTTCAGCATGGCGTCAATAATGGCGAATTCCGCCATGCCCAGCAAATCTGTCGAGGCCCCCGGGTCACAGTTGCCGCCATCGTCAGGCTCTTAAAACTCGCGGCAAATCCCACAGCAGTCCGACAACAGAACGCAATTGTCGACGGAAAGCTTGTCCAAAGGCGCGTCGACCGTAGACACGGGACGCTTCGTTCACAATATCCGACACGTCTTCGCCGTACGTTTTGGCAAGCTGTTCCGCGGCCGAATCCCTCTCAAACGCCATCAGAGCATGGTCGAAATACCCCATCGCGGCGGCGAGCAATCCCAACCGGATCAACCGTTCAGGGCGGTCATCTAGTGTTGCGGGATCGCGAAAATATACGAAGTCGCCATGGATAAGCTGACCGCGGGCGTAAGGAGGCATTGCATCCGATATTCGCGGATGAAGGACGTGCCCTTCGCGGCGCCAATGCGCCGGGCAAACCAGGTCCATCAATTCAAAGCCGCTCGCGCCCAGACAGGCATCAATTTCGTGGACAAGGCCCTGACCTTCGCGGACCGGAAGATAGCAGGCCTCGGTCTTGATCACCAAGATATCGGCTAAGGCCGCCGCACTAGCTTCAAAGACACCCAATTCCGAGCCCTCGATGTCAATTTTGAGATAGTCGATAGTGTCGATTTCGGGGACTTCGAGGGCGGCCCTAAGCGTGCGAGTTTCCACATCAAGCGTACGCTCCAAATCAAAGAACTGGGTCTTGTTAAATCGCTCACCGACGGCAGGAAGCGGCAACAAGAGCGAAGCTCCGTTGCGATCGTTGGAGACATGCAACACCGCTGCCCCACCGGCGGGGCTTATGGCGAACGGTAAGATTCGCCTCGATGCCCAAGGTCCGGGCCCAGCATTAGACAGGCGCGCAAACTCCTTAGGTTCCGGCTCGAAGCCAATCGCATGGACCGCGAAGGCCAGTGCAGAAAGGTCGTCTTGAAAGCCGTCACGCGTTCCAATATCCAGATAGGTCAACGGATACGCCTCGGCAATACGGCCAATCCGCAAATCCTTGAAAAGGTTTTCCCAGCTCATAGGCCCGTCACCAATATTATATTGAGACCCGATCCCCGTTATTGGGCAGCGGATTTGGTTGTGGACGTAGTCTCAAGCTAACTCGTCTCAGGCATTATCCCCATTTATCAGGGAAAAAACAGGGACATATACCAGTTTTCCAATATTTTGCGCTAATTGAAGCCCTACAAACGCTAATTTCCCTGCCACTAGGTTCAAATTCCCCTAAGACTTTGTCAGGGAAATTTCTGAGCAGATCAGGGAATACGCTCAGCTATCGATAGGATTGTCGGTCTAGATGTTCCGAGCGTCCGACTCGCCCTTCGACGCGACCTTTTTTTTCACAAACAAAAATAACATCCTGAAACAGGCCAATTTCTCATTCACAGAATACGTCTAATTGTCACCGTCAGGGTTGACGCGTCATGCCGAGTTGCAACAAACCGCCACCACGTCGGCGACTCGACTTTCAATTCCCGAGAAGTATATTAATCGCTTCCACGGGATTGGTATCAATGGACCCAAACAAACCGATCAAGCGAGAGATAATGAATGTTCGAGAAACTGTCGAAGCTAAGCTTGCGGAAGTGGTTGCCAAGCACTCACTGATGCCCTTTCCCAATGCTATTGATGACGATGACGAATTGGATATCTTTGGCTTGGACTCACTGGCGTTTATGAACCTGCTCATGGCCATAGAGAAAGAGGTGGGTTTTATACCTCGCGCTATCTTGGAAGGCGATCTGTACCCAGAAACCTTTGGTGATCTTGTTTCTGCGTACGACACCCAAGGAAATAAATGAAAGCAGCAGATCTCCCGCTGTACTACAACATGTGCGAGATTCTTGAGCACAACCTCAAGGCCCGTGCCGACAAGAAAGCTCTGAATAGCAACGACGGATCGTTGACCTTCGGCGAGGTTTCTAGCCAGGTGAACCAGATCGGAAATGCGCTTTTGCGATCCGGAATCCAATTTGGCGATTGTGTCGCCATCCTATGCCCCGATCGGCCGGAATGGGTGAGCTCTTTCTTTGCCGTAGCAAAGATCGGCGGCATCGCGCTCGCGATGAATACGCTGCTTAAGCCTGAGGAGTATGATTACATCCTGGGTGATTGTCGTGCCCGGGTACTAATGGTTCACGAGAGCTTGCTAGACGTAATCGCGCCCACTTTCGAAAACCACAAGTCGCTTGAGCACGTCATCGTAATCGGCGATTCAGGGGACGCGAGCTACACAACGTTTGACGACTGGATAGTCGGGGAGGTGGACACCCTTGATGCCGAACGCACGCACCGCGACGACTTTTGTTCGTTGCATTATTCGAGTGGTACCACAGGGATGCCGAAAGGAATCCTGCATGCTCACAAAGATTACCCGTTAATAGCACAGTTATCCGGTGTGAACTTGTTCGGTTTGACCGAAGATGACCGGACCTTCTCCGTCGCCAAACTCTTTTTCGTTTACGGCATCGGTGCCAACCTGATCTTCCCCTGGTACGTGGGTGCAAGCTGTGTCCTGCACGCCGGTCCACCGCGCCAGGTCGCAGCCGTGCTCAAGACCATTGAGACCTTTAAGCCCACCATTTTCGTCGGCGTCCCCACGGTATACGCTGCCATTCTCGCACTACCCAACTTCAACGAACGCTATAACCTCAGTTCGATCCGAATGTGTATGTCAGCAGGCGAAGTGCTACCAGTTAGTACATGGAAGGCATGGAAAGATGGGACCGAATTGGAAATCCTTGACACGATTGGCTGTACCGAAACCTACCACACCTTTATGTCCAATCGACCGGGCGAAATTCGACCCGGGAGCAGCGGCAAACCCATTGGCGGCTACGACGTCCGCCTGGTGGATGACGATGGCAATGACGTTCTTACCGGCGAGGTGGGCAACCTGATGGTACGCGGCGAATCCACGGCACTTTCCTACCTACATAAGTACGAGGAGAGCCGTCACACGTTTCGCGGTGAGTGGCTGTTCACGGGCGATCAATATGTGATGGATAAAGACGGTTACTACTGGCACCAGGGGCGTGGCGACGACATGCTAAAAGTTGGTGGGCTGTGGGTCTCACCGACCGAGGTTGAGAACGCGTTGGGCGATCATGATGGGGTCGCTGAATGTGCTGTTGTGGGTCAGTATGACGATGCAGGATTAATCAAGCCAAAGGCTTTTGTCTGCTTGCGTGAAGACGTTGTTCAATCCGATGAATTGCTGGGCGAATTGCTAAAGCTGTGCGCCAGCAAGCTCGATGCCCACAAACGCCCTCGATGGGTAATCTTCGTCGAACATCTGCCTCGAACAGCGACCGGCAAATTGCAACGCTTCAAGCTGCGAGAACAATAAGGTATGTCGGAAAAGATTTTCGCGGAACAATCCCAACACCTTAATCTTGAAGAAGCGAACGCTGAGATTGCGCGCCTGCGCGCGCAGCTCGCCGCGAGCGAGGGTGGTATGGCGGCCCGTGAACCGATCGCCATCGTTGGCATGGGGTGTCGTTATCCTGGCGGCGTAAGAACGCCGGATGAATTCTGGGAACTGCTGAGTTCCGGCCGCGACATCCTACGCGATATCCCAGGCGAGCGCTGGGATGTCGATGCGCATTATGACCCAGAGATGACCGTGCCCGGAAAGATGTACGTTCGCCAAGGATATTACATTGACGACATCGACCAGTTTGACCCGCAGTTCTTTGGCCTCTCACCGCGCGAAGCCGAAAGCCTCGATCCGCAACAACGCCTCGTCATGGAAGTCAGCTGGGAGACCCTGGAGAATGCCGGTATCGCACCGAGCATATTACAAGGTGGAAAAACCGGGGTGTTTGTCGGGCAGTATTGGGATGACTATTCCTCGCAAAGGATTTTCTCGACGGACAATCGGCAGATCGACCGCTACGCACAACTGAGCAGTCTGCGCGGATTAACGGCTGGTCGAATTTGCCACATTCTCGACTCTCACGGACCAGCGATACAGCTCGATACTGCCTGTTCGTCGTCGTCTTTAGCGGTGCATCTGGCATGTCAATCCTTGCGAACGGGCGAGAGTGATTTGGCCCTCGCAGGGGGCGTGAGCTTAATCCTCGCCCCCGAACACCTCATTGGCATTTGTCAGATGAATGCCCTCTCTCCAGACGGTCGCTGCAAAACCTTCGATGTCAGGGCCGATGGGTTCGGACAGGGTGAAGGCTGCGGCATGGTTGCGCTCAAGCGCCTCAGCGACGCCCGATCTAACGGCGACAACGTCCTTGCTGTCATTCAGGGCACTGCGGTCAATCATGACGGTCATGCCCGCACCGTGACCACCCCGAGCGGCCCGGCGCAGCGCGCCATGTTGCAAGAAGCGCTGGACGATGCCGGCCTTGAACCAGATCACATCGACTACATCGAAACGCACGGCACCGGTACACCGCTCGGCGACCCGATCGAAGTTTCGGCTATTGCGCGCGTCCTGTGTGAGAACCGGACCAAGCCCCTCTATTTAGGTTCGGTGAAAACCAACGTCGGGCACCTGGATTCGGCGGCCGGTGTAGTCGGGCTGATGAAAGTGGTGCTGTCGTTGCAGCACCATACGATCCCACCGCATCTAAATTACTCAGAACCCAACCCACATATACCGTGGCACGATTGGCCGCTAAACGTCCCCACTGAAAACACGCCTTGGGAGGGAGAGGGCCGTTTCGCTGGCATAAGCGCCTTCGGTATGAGCGGCACGAATGTCCATCTGATCGTCGGAGAAGCGCCGCAACCGACAGCCAACATGTCGACAGTTCCAGAACCACCTAATGTTGCGCCGCCCGACCATCTTTTGATCTTGTCGGCGCAAGCGCCGAGCGCCTTGCGAGAGCTCGCGGCCCGCTACGCGACGGTTATCGACGCCGAGAGCGATGAGGATTTGAGGCAGCTCTGCTTCTCAGCGGCCAACGGACGTTCCCATCTGTCCCACCGGGCCGCATGCGTGTCGGACAGCCGAGAGGCCTTGGCGCAATCACTCAGTGAATTTGCGTCAGGCGATATGCCCGCCGGTGTATCGATGGAAACTATTGGTCGGCGTGCCCCCAAATTGGCCTTTTTGTTTACAGGGCAAGGTGCCCAACATGTCGGTATGGGCAAGGACTTGTGCGAAGCCTGCCCCAGTTTCCGAGAATGGATTGACAGTTGCGCGGAATTACTTGAGCCGTACCTTGAGTGTCCGCTGCTCGACGTCCTTTGGACGGGCGAGGATTTGCATCAAACGGCCTATACACAGCCCGCCTTGTTTGCCATCGAGTATTCTCTAGCCAAAGTCTACGAGGAATGGGGTGTGACACCCGATCTGCTGATTGGCCACAGCATCGGGGAATACGTGGCGGCCTGCATTGCCGGCGTTTTCTCGCTGGAGGATGCACTCCGTCTGGTCGCGGCGCGAGGCCGATTGATGCAATCGCTGCCAGCCGGCGGAAAGATGTTCAGCGCCGCGACGGACGAAGCGACAGTTCGCGACGCCATTGGTGCGGTATCCCGGGTCTCAATCGCCGCTGTCAATGCGCCTCAAAGTACCGTGCTTTCTGGCGACGGACAGGCTGCGGAGGCCGTCGTTGAACACCTTAACCAGCAAGGCGTGAAGACAACGGCGCTCAAGGTCTCGCACGCCTTCCATTCGCCGATGATGGACCCGATACTCGATGAGTTCCGCGCGGTGGCAGAAACCGTAGACTTCAAACCGCCAGACAAAACTCTGATTTCCAATATCACCGGCGGGCCGTGGAATGATGCACAACTCAGCGCTGAGTATTGGGTCGAGCAACTGCGCGGCACCGTGAGGTTTTCTGACGCTATGACCTACGCCGAGTCGAAGAAGCTTCAAATCTTCGTTGAGGTCGGCCCAAGGCCGACGCTTTTGGGGATGGGCCGCGCTTGCATGGGGCCCGACAATAGAGCATGGCTGCCTGGCTTGAAGCCCGACAGTGAATGGCCCGCGCTGCTTGGGAGTGTCGCAGAACTGCATGTGCGTGGCGTCGAGATTGACTGGGCGCGCTTTTACCCGCGAACCGGTTCCAAGCAGGTTCAGCTACCCAACTATCCATGGCGTTATCAACGTTGCTGGACAGACGTCGTCTCAACCGGCGGAAACGGACAACGCCTTCATCCACTCGTTCATCGGCGCATCGAAAACGCCAGTAGCAGTTTGATTTTCGAATCAAGAATAAGCGCCGCAAACCCGGCGTACCTTGATGATCACCGTTTATTCGACACTGTCGTTTATCCTGCCAGTGCGTTTTTTGAGATGGCGATGGTTGCCGCCCGCACAATTTTCCAGCAGGACGAAGTCACGCTGACAAATGTCTCTATCGGCCGCGCGTTGCTGCTTTCTGAGACGCCTGCAACGGTGCAGATCATCGCCACTCCCAACGCAGACCGTTTCGATTTCGAGATATGTAGCCAGACATCAGAATGCTCTGTAGACGATTGGGTCCAGCACACGACGGGAACACTTGAACGCCGGTTGCCAAGTCCCTCGGCTGCGATAGACATCAAGGCAACACTCGCTGACTATAAGGAAGAGTTCGATATTGCTGAGCTTTCCGCACGGTTTGAGGCACGTGGTCTGGAATATTTTCCACGTTTCCGAGCTATTGAATCAATCTATAAAGAGAGCTCTGCATCCAGCGATGAGCACGGCAGTGCG
>CAZNWX010000099.1:0-7493 GCA_964576415.1 uncultured Magnetovibrio sp.
GAACAGGCGGCCGCCGACGGCACGGCACCGAGCCGGAAATTTGTAACTGTCGAAGAAATGCTCGACGCCTTGGACGGCAAGGCACAAGCCATAGGCGACTGAGTTTCTCATGAGCGATCTGCCCAAAGCCAAACACGGCGACTACGCCGGAGATGTGACCCCATCCGAAGCTTGGGAAATGTTGAAGTCCGAGCCAGATACGGTCCTTATCGACGTCCGCACGGATGCGGAATACAACTATGTGGGCCGGCCTGACCTGTCGTCATTGGGCAAGTATGTTGCCTTGGTCATGTGGGTGCGCTTTCCTGACAATGCCCGCAATCTGGATTTCGTTGCGAACGTGAAAGCCATGGGCATGACGCCCAATCAAAAACTGTTGTTTCTCTGTCGGAGCGGTGTCCGCTCTCGCCATACGGCCGCTGCCATGACGGATGCGGGCTTCGCCAACTGCTTTAACGTCCTTGAGGGCTTCGAGGGGGACAAGGATGCGGATGGGCACCGTGGCACCATTGGCGGCTGGAAAGTCGCCGGCTTGCCCTGGATCCAGGGTTAGGCGGCTCGTCGTTCTTCAGAGCTGGTTGTGCTCTTTCATCCAATCCAGCGCCATCTTCTCTGATTTGGCAATCTCGTCTGCGTTCATGCGTTGCGAGACCTTCTTGAGATTGTATTCGGCGCGATCATTGCCGCCGTTTGCGGAGATGGCGAACCACATGCGCGCCATGACGAAGTCCTTTTTTACGCCAAGGCCGTCACCGTAAAGGTTGCCAATACCCAACTGGGCTTGAGCAACGCCCTTCCGCGCCGCCTTGCGGTACCAGTCCATGGCTCTCTCGTAGTTCTTGGTTACGCCAAGACCGGCATGGTACATGCCGCCGACGAGGCCTTGAGCTTCAGGGTGCCCTTGTTCAGCCGATTCCGACCAAAGCTGAATGGCTTCTTTGTAGTTCTGTGTATCGAAGGCCATTTTACCCTCGAAGTAGTTATCCGAGGCAAAGAAGCTTTTCGTTTTTTTTGACTTCTCGATCAATGGCAAAGGCGTAATCGTCGATTTCGGCGAAATGGACTGCGCCCCGATTGTGCCCGCGACCGTGCAGGAACCGCTGAACTTCTTCGCACGAATTCGAGCCAAAGCTGCAAACTTCCCTTTAGGATAGGCAGTCATATAGGCGCAGTATTCCTCACCATCGGTGCTGTTGGCGATGGATTCCCAGAACACTACTTCCGAACGATCAGCAAATGCGGATGGTGCAAACACAAGGCCCGTAACGAATACGAGTAGAAAACGAAATTGCCCGAAGATCACTTGTTACGCCTCCTTTGCTTCGTGCCCACCAGCCACATCGAACGAGCGACGAGAGTTTAACAGCTCCCGGCCAATGCTCAATTCTAACAGGTCGGACCGACGGGAGGAAACACGATCGGCCTAGCTACAGAGGAAGACCGCGATCCGCAATATAGACTTATCGGTAATCTGAAATGTACATGAGATGTTTTGAACTGGGGAAGACGGGTTTCTGCCCATGGTAGTCGAGATCCCCTAATGGCGGTTCCTAAGGCTTCACCGCCCCCGCCATGGCGGCTTGTGAGAAATAACCAGCTGCCCTCACCCGATGGCGTGATAATCGTGGCATTCCAGCCAAAGTGGTAGGTCACCGCCCAGGACCGGTGTTGGACGCGTCCAGTCCGGCGGCGTTTCGGAGAGCGACAAGACGGGACCCAGATGACGCAACGGACCAAGGGCGGTATCCGATTGTTGCCGCAGGACATCAAGTTCGTCTGGAGTTAGATCTAAATTTTCACCTGGGAACGTCACCTGACCCTGGCGATCAATGAACATGCCGGATCGGCAAAGGGATGCGCGGACATGATAACTCCCGCCTTCCGTTGCGCGGCGCGCAAGGGCCAAGAGGATACCGTAGGCGGCCAGATATCCCGTCGTGTAATCGCAGGCTGCGGCCGGTAGCAGCATGGGTTGACCCTGGCCACTGTCGTGACAAATGCCGGTAACGGTTTGGGCCACCTGTTCCCATCCAGCGCGATGGCTCAGTGGCCCATCCGCACCGAAACAACTGATTGATGCACACACGATCCCCGGGCGGATCCGCGCCAAATCTTCGGGACCGAAACCAAGCCTCTCCATGATCCCAGGCCGGTAACCCTGGGAAAATACGTCTGCGTTGGCCACCAAGGCGCGCAGGCTTGTGACCTCGTCCTCGTCTTTAAGGTTTAGATAACAGCTCCGTTTGCCGTGGCTGGTATCGATGACGTGCTCGGCAATCTGCGGCACGTCGGCGCCTGTGACCATAAGGACCTCGGCGCCATGCTCGGCCAAGGTCCGCGCGGCGATGGGACCGGCAAGGATACGGGTTAGGTCCAGTACATTGATGCCGCTGAGGGGGCGGGGGCCGTTTGGGAACGGTTCGGGGTCGCTGTCGCCGATCTTGATGATCTCGACGATCGGCTTCGCCGCCAGGGTTTGCCCATGTGGGTGAGCCGTCCATTCCTCCCGGCTACGCACCATGGCCCCGCATGCCTGTGCTTCGTCGATGGCACCTTCCAGATCTAGCGCGTCCCAGCCTTCGACGGCTTCGGCGACCGAGCCCGGGTTCGGTTCGCACTTCAAGACATCAAGGACGCGGGCCTTCAAATTCGGGAGTCCGAAATGGGGTAGGAACCATCGACCGTCTTTTGTTGGCCATGGTTGGCTGATCTGTCGCATGGCCACATGGCCTTTGCTGACGATGGACCCCCAGGCTCCATCTGCGCCGGGGCGCAGGGCATAGCCGGTGCTACGTAAGGCCGCGGCGGCATGACGAACATTGATGGATACGTTCTGGCGACGCCCGGTTCGTTGCGCCCAAATGTCAGACACTGCGACCCCGACGCCGGCTAAGACCGCCGCACAGGTTTCGCCGATACGGAACCTTGTGGAGAACACGGGATCGGCGCCCGAGATCGTGACTTGATCGGGTAACGGAAGGTCCGAGTGTCGGACGGACAGGACTTCGCGGAAGGCGTTCGACATGCTGGATCTCCTTGCTAGGGGATGCGCTCACGCGACCACGGCCGCCGATGCCGATCAACAGGCCTTTGTTTCACGAACAAGCGATTAGCTCACAACCCGATGACGCTGTTGGCCGCCATCTCTTCGATCTCGGTGTCAGTATAGTCAAGTTCCGCTAGAACAGCACGGGTGTGCTGGCCGATGCGCGGCGCGACGGAATCCGCATCGCCAGGGTTGAGCCGCGGCAAGCCTGGGATGTTTGGAATGGCCCACGGCTCTTCCGCGCCCGGTTGCACAAGCCAGGAGATCAGGCCCGTCTCCAAGACGTGTTCATGGGCGGCAAACTCTGAGTAGTTTTGAACGGCTTCGTTTTGTATGCCTACGTCCGTGAGCCGACGGCGCCAGTATGCGGTGTCATGGGCGGCGAAGAGCCCGTTGAGAATTTCAATTAGCGCGTCACCGTTAGCCAAGCGGTCTGGGGCCGTCGCAAATCGGGCGTCATCCGCCAATCCAGGCCGGTCCATGGCGTCGCACAAGTTCTGAAAATCCTTGTCCTTCAAGACAAGCACCTGCAGCCAACCGTCCTTTGTGGGAAATGTGCCATTGGGCACCATGCTGGCCTGATAGGGGCCATCGCGAACCCCGCTCATTAGCCGAACCGACTGCAGGTTTGCCGATGCCTCCATCAGGCTAATCTCGATCCGTCGGCCTCTAGGTTCGTCACGGCGGGCGAAGAGAGCCGCAGCCACGGCCTGTTGGGCATAAAGTGCCGTAGCCATATCGTTGATGATCACTGGGGAGCGGTGGGGAACGCCGTCAGGGCCGGCGTTCTCGGAGAGGAAACCCGTGAACGCCTGAAGGACCGGGTCCATGGCTGGTTTCTTGCTGAGTGGGCCGGTCTGTCCGAAACCCGACACGGCAACATAAATCAGCCCCGGATTAATCATCGCCAATCGATCGTATGTAAAGCCAAGGCGCTCGATGACGCCGGGCCGGAACCCTTCTATAAAAATGTCCGCATCGGGGACAAGACGCTCGATCACGGCGCGGCCAGCATTTGTTTTCAGGTCGACGGCTATGCCGCGTTTGCCAAGGTTCGCGGTAATGGAGAACGCTGTGTTGTCCCCGTAAGCAGGTACCAGCTTCCGTGACCAATCCCCCTCAAGGGGCTCAACCTTGATCACATCCGCGCCTTGGCGGGCCAACAGCATGGCGCAATAGGGTCCGGCGACGCCTTGGCTAAGATCGACAACTTTAAGGCCCTCATAGGGCCGTTCGAAGCTCATGTGGGTTTTCCCGTTGCCCTCTCAGCGGTTTCATATTCAATGGCTAGCCGGTCGATCAATTTCGCCACATTGGGGATGTCGTGAACGCCGGCAACGGAATGCCCAGCGGACCAGATATCCTTCCAGCGTTTTGGTCGCTTGTCTGGATTGATATCTTCCGACACGTCGATCATACCGCGGGCCGGCAGGTCGTCGGGATCGAGGCCTGCGGACTTTATAGAGGGCCGAAGTTTGTTGGTCGGTAATCCCGTGAAGGCGCTGGTCAACATGACGTCATCGAGACCTGAGCTTACCAGCATGTCTTTGTATCCGTCGACCGCCATGCTCTCACGAGTCGCGATAAAGCGCGTCCCCATGTAGGCCAGATCACAGCCCAAGGTCTTGGCAGCCAGCGAGGACAATGGGCCCGCCATAGATTTCTCGGACAGCGCGGACGAAGGCGAAGGGATTAGCCCATCCGGTTTGGCCCCCCGCACCGGCGCTCAGCAAGATCAACCCATCCGCCCCAGCAGCGATGGCTTTCTCCGCATGGCGCATGGAGGCAATATCGGCAAACACTAACCCACCGTAGGCATGTATCTTATCCAGGATGGGGGCCGGGTTGCCGACCAAGGGTGCGCGGTGTTTGGCCACAAGGTCCAAATCATCTTGGAGGCGTTGGTTTGATCGATGCACGATAAGATTTGGTGCATAGGGTGCGGTTTCCAAAGTTTCCTGAGTGATCCGTCTCAGCCAGTTATCCAGTTCCTTGAGTGTCCGGCAATTAGCAGTCGGAAACGATCCAATAACTCCGGCCTGTGACGTAGCAATGACCAAGTCTGGACCGGAGACCAGAAACATTGGCGCGGCGATAAGGGGTAGACGGAGACGATGGGATATGGTGGCGGGTAGGGACATTTGGGACAACCGAACCGTTCATCCGGAGAGCTTGAAGGCACCGGCCAGCAGCTCATAGGAACGCCGTCGATCCGCCTGTTCGTAGGTCCAGGTCAGGACCACTAACTCATTGACGTCATAGGCCGTGGCCATATTCCGAAGCTCGGTGGATACGGTGTCCGCATCGCCCACGATGGCGATTTGGCGAAGTTGGTTAAGTCGCTCCATATCGGCTTCGGTATAGGCGGCGTCGGCGATGGTCTTGGGGCCATCAATGGCGCGAAGGTCACCTTTCTCGCGCATCAGCTTCCAGTGGGCGCGGGGCGCGAAAAGACGTTCGGCGTCCGCTGGTGTGTCCGCGGCTAGCGCCCAGACGCAGACATTGGCGATTGGCTCCGGGTGATGATCGCTGGGTTTGTAGTTCTCTCGATAGATCTGCAGGGCGCGCTCGACGCCGCGGCCATCGGTGATGAAATGGGCAAAGCAATAGGGGATACCGAAATGTGCGGCCACCTGAGCGCCGTAATCGGAAGTCCCGAGTATCCATATCTCTGGGGAGGTTGGGCTCATGGGATGTGCTTGCATGGTCCCGAAGGGGTGCCCATCTGCCAATGGCTGGCCGCTAACCCAGGCCATGAGATCACGGACGTTTGCAGGGAAATGTTCGGCATCTTCATGGGCATTTGGATTGAGCGCATAGGCGGTCTTGCCATCTGACCCGGGCGCGCGGCCAAGTCCCAGGTCGACGCGTCCAGGCGCGATGGCTTCCAGAACGCGGAACTGTTCTGCTACTTTGAGCGGTGCGTAGTGGGGCAACATGACCCCAGCGCTGCCAATGCGGATGCGATCTGTTGCTTGGCCGATGGCGGCCATGACGATCTCCGGCGCGGTGCCGACGATGGTCGGATGATTATGGTGTTCGGAAACCCAGAACCGATTGTAGCCCAAGGCCTCACAAGCCTGCGCCAGTTCGATCGTGTCGCGCACAGCCTGATCTTCGGGCTTGCCCGCTGCCGCCGTGGACTGGTCGAGGACCGAGAGTTTCATGCGCTTTGATCGCTGTCCAACTCGTCGAATAAGGCTTTCACATGGCGCATGGTGTCTAACGCAGCCGGCATGCCGCAATAAACTGCCGTCTGAAGGACGGCTTCGACAATCTCAACACGGGTACAGCCGTTGTTGACCGCGCCTTTTAGGTGGACCTGCAACTCGTGTGGGCGATTAAGCGCGGTGAGCATGCCAATGTTGATCAGACTCCGTGATCGGCGATCGAGGCCATCGCGTGCCCAAATGGCGCCCCAACCATATTCAACGACCAGATCCTGCAGCGGTTTGGTCAATTCGTCGACGGCGGCCAGAGAACGGTCGACGTGGGCGTCGCCCAGAACTTCGCGCCGGGTTTTTATGCCCCGTTCGTATTGATCGTGATCCAATGGATTGATCCCCTATGATCCGGTGCTGTTCGAAAGGCGGCTCACGAGCATGAGGGGCAAGTCAATCCAGTGTCAAGAAACCGAGACCGATGGCCGTTTCATTCCATCGTTCCTATGCACTCAGCCACGCTGCATCACCTTCAAAGCCTGATCTAGGTCCTCAAGCAGGTCCTCACAGTCCTCGAGGCCGACACTTAGGCGAACCATGCCGTCGGAAATACTTAGATGCGCGCGATCATCCTCGCTGAGCCGATGGTGGGTCGTCGTAGCCGGGTGGGTAATCAGGCTCTTCGCGTCGCCCAGGTTGTTGGAGATGTCGATGATCTCGAGTGCATTCAGGAACTTGAACGCGGCCTCCTTCCCGCCGATCAGTTCAAAGGTCACCATGGTGCCGCCTTCTTCCATTTGGCTCTTCGCCAATTTGTGCTGGGGATGATTATCCAAACCCGGGTAGAGAACTCGCTCAATACCTTCGTGATCGGATAGGAAGTCGGCGATGATAATGGCACTGCGGACATGGCGATCGACCCGGATCTTCAAGGTCTCCAATCCTTTCAGCAGAATCCATGCGTTCATGGGGCTCATGGCCGGGCCCGTATGGCGCATGTAGGGTGTGAGGCAATCGTCAATGAATTCCGCGTCATTGGTCAGGATGGCGCCGCCGAGTGCGCGGCCCTGACCGTCGATATGCTTGGTGGCCGAATACATGACGATGTCTGCGCCGAACTCAAGCGGATGCTGAAGGATCGGCGTTGCAAAGACGTTGTCGACGATCAGCCGAGCGCCGGAGGCATGGGAAAGCTCCGCCACTTTGCGCAGGTCGATGATGTCGAGCGTCGGGTTCGAGGGTGTCTCTATAAACACGGCTTTTGTCGGTGTGGCCAAGGCAGCTTC
>CAZNWX010000100.1:0-7462 GCA_964576415.1 uncultured Magnetovibrio sp.
CGTCGCCGCAACCGGCGAAGGTGACTTTTGCTGTCATGGTTGCTCCTTGTTAGATAATGCCGTCGGCCTTGAGTTGATTTCGCGCTGCCTCATCAAGATTGAGAATTTCGCTCAGAACCTCGTCCGTGTGCTGGTCGAGAGTCGGCGGCGCGTGACGATAGCTGACCGGGGTCTCGGACAACTTAATCGGGCTGGCGATCAGCCGCAAGGGATCGGCGGGCGGTGTCAGGGGAAACTTACTTGAGCCTTTCGAGAGCCGGCTCTAGCGTCAGAGGATGGAAAATCCATTTCGCTATTTTAAAACTTCACCCGAAATCATCCGCTTGGTTGTGATGATGTATATCCGCTATCCACTGTCGTTGCGGCAAGTCGAAGATATTCTCCATGAACGGGGGATCGAAATCAGCTATGAGACGGTGCGAGCCTGGTGGGGCCGGTTTGGTCCGCACTTCGCCTCCGAGGTCCGAAAGAAGAGAATTGCCGAGCACCGAAATTGGGTGCAATGGCGGTGGCATCTAGATGAGGTCTTCATTCGAATCAATGGCGAGACTTACTATCTTTGGCGAGCCGTCGATCACGAAGGCGAAGTGCCTGAGGCGTTTGTCACGGTGAAGCGAGATCGTAAGGTCGCCCTGAGGTTTTTACGCAAGGCGATGAAACGATATGGCCGTCCAAAAACCATCGTGACCGACAAACTTCGTTCATACCGAGCTGCGATGACCGTAATCGGTAACGAAGCCCACCAAGAGACCGGGCGTTGGCTCAATAACCGGGCTGAAAATTCACACCAGCCGTTTCAACGACGAGAACGAGCCATGGCAAAATTTAGAAGCGTAAAGTCGTTACAGAAATTCGCCTCGATCCACGCTTCGATCCATAACCACTTCAATCAGGAACGTCATCTATTCAGCTGCAAAGTTTTCAAAATGAACCGGACCGCTGCCCTTGCCGAATAGCGTCAGCTTACTGCTTGATACGCAGCGGACAATTGCTTTTCGACGCTCGCTCATTTTCTTCTGACAATGCCCAAAAAACCTTTTTCTGGTACGGTTACTCTGACACTATCTGCCGAAGGCAGGATGGCTGACAAGACGATGGCCGCCATTAAAATGGATTTGAATAAGACCTCGGCTGAGCGCGTGTTCGTCGCAGTACAGGGGCTACGCGTGGAGAAACCGGTGGCCAACTCAATCAGTGCCGAGACGAAATCGACCATTCTATTGACTATCCGGCTCGGTGATCCGAGAAGCGATTTAAAATTACTGTCGCCGTCGGAATTTCGGTCGGTTCAAAATTGGTTGGTGGCGCGCGGCCTTACTGTCGGCGACCTGCTTGGCGGCGATCGCCAAGGTGCAGTCGATGCCATGGTCGCCGACGGCGTCGGTACGAATTTGATCCCGTCAATGCTGGAACGCATCCCTGTTTTAGACCAAGCCATTGCGCATTGGGACACGATGGGCATATGGGTGGTCGGCGAAACAGATGAGATCTATCCGGACCGCCTACGCCACCGGCTGGGCGGTGCCGGGTTTCCCTTGATTTTTGGTGCCGGACCGCCTGAGTCCCTGAACCAGGGCGGCCTCTACATCGTCGGTTCGCGGAACAGTTCCGACGATGGGTTGGCATTTTCCAGAACCCTGGCCCGAAGGTGCAGCGAAGAGGGCATTACGGTGATATCCAGCGACATGCGCGGCGTCGACCGAGAAGCCATGGGCGCGACCAACGGACATATCGTCTGCGTTCTCTCCGACAGCCTCGAAAAAGCCGTCATGGCAAAACGTCACCGCGACGCCTTGACGCAAGGAACATTGACGATCGTCACCCCATTTTCTCCCGGCACGCGGTTCCGTGTCGCCAATGCCATTCGGGTCAACAGGTATCAGTATTGTCTTGCCGACTTCGCAGTGATCGTCGAGACCCGGAGAACGGGCGGCGTGTGGCTCGGCGCCGAGGAGAACCGCAAGGCGAACTGGGTCCCCGCCTTCGTGCGGGCTGATGACCATGTCCCGCGGGGCAACGAAGCCTTGCTGAACCTTGGGTACATGTCATTGAGCGAAAAGGAAGTTTCCGAATGCGCTAATATAGGCGAATACCTGATTTCCCGGCTCACCGCGAGCCCGGTAACGGTGCCATCGAACGGTTCGGAAAATGACCTTGTCCCAACACTGTTCAACTTTTTCTGTGAACAACTGGCATCCTTCGCTGATCCGGCCACCCGCACGTCGGAAGAAATTCAGCAATATCTAGACATCGAACCGGTACAGGCGGCGACATGGATCGCGCGCGCCGTCGAAGGCGGCATACTGGAGGAAGCCGAAAACACGGGCACCTACCGGATTCGTCACTAATTCCGATTGCGCCGGCACACTGCCGGCAATTCCCGATAGCCGAAAACCGTCAGGCCGCCGTCGACGCCGCGGTTACGCGCCGGCTTTTCTTCCGCGCTTCCGTAAGGTCGATATCGACTAGGTTGCAAGCCTCGACAAAAATTTCCTGAAACGCCGGATGGGTCGCCAAGGCGACATGCTCCACCGATTGGACGATCTCGTCGGTGCTTGCCCGTTCCGGTTCGGAAAGCAGCGCGATCTGAGCACCCATGAGCGCCGCGTTGCCGACATAGGAGATACGTTCGAGAGGAAGATCGGGGACCAGCCGGATCTTGACCGCGCTTTCCATATTGATGTAGTTGCCGAACCCGCCACACACATGAAGCTCATGCAATTTTTCGTCGGAAACCTCCATGACCGTTTGCAGCATAACAATGCCGGCATAAATGGCTGCCTTGGCAAGCTGCAGCTGGCGGATATCCATTTGACTGAGGGAGATCTCTTCACCGTTGCCGCTTTCGGCGCTGGAGGCCAGGATGAGCGATCGGACACGGCCATCGCGCGTCAACCTATCGCGCAGTTTTTCCGGAAGCTCGTCAATATACTTATCGCGCAACCTGCCAGCACCATCGATCATTCCGGCGGCCAAGAGATTGGCGACGATATCTATGAGACCGGAACCGCAAATGCCGATCGGCTGCGCATCACCGATAACGCCGAGATGAATGTCGTCATCAACGCGAACCTTCTCGATTGCCCCGACAGCGGCCCGCATGCCATGATTGATCTGACCGCCTTCCAAGGCGGGGCCGGCGGGTGCCGAACAGGCCATCAGGCCGGTCTTCGATCCCATGACGACCTCGCCGTTGGTCCCTATATCGACGAGGCAGCGGGTTTCATCGCTCTCGTGCAGGCGCGTCGCCAGGATCGCCGCGGTCGTGTCGGCGCCAACGAACCCGGCAATGATCGGCAGCAGGCAAACGACGGCATTCGGCGCCCGCTTCAACGGTAAATCGGAGGCCGCCAGCTCAATCGATCCGCTGACCACCGGCGCATAGGGGGCCAGGCCGACGTGGCTGGTATCGATGCCGAGAAAAATGTGGTGCATGCACGTGTTGCCAACGACGACGATCTTGTAGATGTGGGCCATATCGACGCTGGCATCCGCACAGGCTTCATCGATAAATCCATTGATGGCGTTGAGGATTTCACCGCGCAGCACCGCCAGTTTCTTTTCATCGAATTGGGCATAGGCGATGCGCGACATCAAATCCCCGCCGTGGACGGCTTGCGGGTTGAGGTTTCCTACCTCCGCCAGTTGCTCGCCCGAACGGAGATCGACCAGGCAGCCGACGACGCTAGTGGTGCCGATGTCGAAAGCCATGCCATACATGTGTTCGGTGGTGTCACCGGGCTCCACATGGATGATCCGGTCCGCAAAAGTGGTCACGGTCATACGGCCGTTGTCCTTGCGCAGCACGGTGGGCAGGCGCCGCAGAACAGCCAGTGATGCTTCGTCTTTCGTACTGTCCGGAAGCTGGTCCAGGACCTCCCGAAGGTCGGTCGTCTGGTTGTGCTCGTCCATGGGGGCGCTGGCTTCGATGAATGATTTCACGACGCCGGAACGGATGTCGAGGCCGTCGATAGCCGCCTCGCTGGACCCCACGAGAATTTGATGGCCGGACTCCGTCCGCGGCGGCGCCGCCATGATTTCGCAAGGCGCAATGATCCGCGTTTGACAGGAAAGCCGAAACCTCTCGTTTACGGCATCGTCACCCAATTGTATCCGGTCTTGAAGCGTCGGCGGCGGCACGTCCCCATTGACGATTTTGACGCGGCAACTGCGGCATTTGCCGCGCCGTCCACAGGTCGCGGAAATATCCGTGCCAGCGTCCATCGCCGCGTCGAGCAACGTATCACCGACTTGCGCTGTTGCCGAGCGACTGATGCCGTCGTCATCGACAATGCAGATTTCAACGGAACCAGTCATGACGCCTCATTTCCATTTCCAGTGGATGTCATTGCCGTGTTTATTTTCGTTTAGCGCGAAAATGGCTCATGTAGGCCATGGCGAATTCATCCTTACCAAGAATCGTATCCGACGAAATCCGGAAATCGATCATATCGACGGGCGGATTCAGAATAGGATCGATCATCAATGTATCGCAACCGGCCAGAATTGACAGGATGAGAAATGCATTGTTGGCCGCCTTGCGTTGCGGCAAGCCGAAGGGGATGTTGCTGTGGCCGCCGAAGATGTGAACGTCGGGATAGCGTTCGCGAATGTCCCGGACGGCATCCAGATAGTGTTTGCCGTATTCCGTGCCGGCGCCGATGGGAAATGCCAGTGGATCAAGATAGCGGTCATTCATATCAATGCCGGCATCATCCATCATCCCCATGATCTCAATCATGTTGTTGACGCGCTCCTCGGTGCCGTCCGGCATGCCGTCGCGGCCATTGGCATTGGCGAACAGCAGCGCATTGTGATCTTTCGCCAAGCCGATGAACTCATGGCGGCCTTCTTCAAGATTGACCGAGTTGATCGCCGGACGGCTCTTGGTCGTATCATAAACTTCCAGCCCGGCGGCGATTGTCCCCGGATCGGTGCTCAAGTGACTTGCGGTGCGCGGATCGACGTGTTCCTTTTACGGTCGGCACCATTGGGCCGTCATTGGAATATTCGACCGAGGCAGGGTCGCCTTGAACCGGCGTGGCAGGCACGTCGAATCGAGTCACTTGAGGAACACGAGCTTGGACATGCCGTCGTCAACACGGACAAATTTTTGGAGTGCCGACGTCAAAGCGCGCTATTGGCAAGACAAGCGGCAGCACCAAGATCGGGCAGACGCAGAACATGCCGGCAGGGAGATCGCTGAAATCATCGACGACGTCCTGGCCGGCCTAACGCAGGAAGAGCACGACTTTATTTTTTTTCTAGCCTACTCAAACATGCGAACCATCATCGCGACGCACGATGTCACTGTACTGGAGCGTCTGGTTTCGAAAAAATTACTGCGGCTCCGGCCCGGGGTTGGCACCATGTTCATGCAAAGTTATCAGACGTCGTTTTCGGTTCCGAGTGCCATATGGAGCGCGCTTATGGAACGCCGCGACAGTATGGCGGATGCGCATAACACCGCGGCCGGTGGCTTGATTGAGGAATTACGTCAGCGGCTGGGCGATCAACTTGAGGGGATCGTTCCCATCGAATTGGACGCCTTCGACGAATCCTAGGAAGCTTGCGAATACCCCGCAGCGAATCCCGCCCCCTCTTGACGCCATCATGCTATTTTGGCAGGCTCATGAATGCAGTGTTCAAATGAACACTGCCGTGGTTTCTTTTTGGACACTCGCGGCCACGCAAATCAAAACGCTAGAGTGGGCTCTTTCAAGGTGGTTCGACCACCCCAGCCCTTTGTCCCCATGGACCGGTTTCCTCGGAAACCGAACGGTTGGGTTCGGGAAGAGCATTGAGCCTATTTTTCTGATACCAGCGCCTCGCCATCATTCGCGGCGGCTGCACCTGTATCAATTAATTCAAGCTAGTGCGCCGCCAGGATACCGAACCTTCGTTACAAACGAGGCCCTTCGGAGGATTGAGAATGTCGAACTACGAGTACGATTTCAGCAAAGGCGTCGAACAATATAAGAAGATCATGGACGGCGGCGAAGCCGATTGGATTCCAGTTACGACGCAGATGGCCGAATTCTGCATGGCCTATGGCGGACATAACGGCCACGAGTTCTTTTCAAATCCAGAACTGTTCGTGCGCGGCAGTCTCGATGTTCAGCAGGAAATGGGATTTCACGTTCCGGACATGGTCTGGGATGTGTACTCGGTCGAAGCCGAGGCTTTGGGCGGCAAGATCGCCTGGTTCGACGAATTGTATCCGGCTCTCGACAACACGGAAGTCATCATCAACGACGAGAAGGATATGGCGCGTATTAAGTCGCCGGATCCGTTCAAGGCGGCACGCATGCCGTGGGTTTTGGAAGCGCTTCAGATTTGCCACGAGTTGACCGGTTATAAACCCTTTGTCCATTACTGCTCCCCGATCAACCTGGCTGCCCAGGTGATGCAGTTCGAAAATCTGATCATGGCGATGACCGAGCGGCCGAAGTTCGTGCACAAGCTGATGGACTGGCTGGTCGAGGAGGTTCTGGCACCTTATATCAATGCCTCGTTCAAGGTGCTGGGTGGCCACAATATCGCCAACGGCAAGGACGCGGTTGGGTCGCTACCATTTATCACCGAGGAAATCCTTGAGGAATTTTCCGTTCCCTATCTGCTCAAGCTGCGCGAACTATGCGGCGGTCACGACGGCATCCGCAGCGACAACTGGTGGGGTGACAGCTTCGCTGCCGATATGGATGCCTACTGGGATACGAAACTGAAAATCACGCCGCAGTATTTGAAGGTACAGGACCCGGATTGCTTCGCCATCGGCACCAAACGGATTCGCGAGTATGCCGACAGCCGTGGCTGCGCCTTGAGCTACGGCGTCGGCACCTTGCTTTTGCAGGTCGGCACCAAGGAGGAGATCACCAAACGGATCCATGAATACATGGAGGTCGGCAGCCGAGGGCCATATGGCAAGAAATTCTTCCTTTATCTGTGCTCCTTTAGCGCTCAGACACCGCCGGAAAACGTGCGTGCCGCCATTAAAGCCGTTGACATGTTCAATCGCGGAGATCGTCCCTATGCCGGCCAGAGCGATACGGGCCCCGGCGCCGTTGCCGCCGAAATGGCCGGCGGCAAGGGGTTCATGGGGATCGGCTCGAAATATTCGGGCGTCAGTGAGTTTCGCAACGAAGACAGCAATCAGATTTTCAAGGATATCTATCAGACGATCATGGACCTTGACGACCAGGAGTGTCCGGCACTGGTCCAGCAAGCCTTGGATCAGGGCGAATCGGCGATTGATATTCTCGACGAAGGTCTGATCCCGCCCATGGGCGAGATCGGCGACTTGTTCGCATCCGGCGAACTTTTCGTCCCCGAAATGCTCCTGGCGGCGCGGGCCATGAAAGCCGGCCTTGAAGTCATTCGGCCGATCCTGACGGAGGCCCGTTCGAAACCCAAGGGCGTTATCGTCTTGGCCACGGTCTTCGGGGACCTGCATGATATCGGC
>CAZNWX010000101.1:0-7450 GCA_964576415.1 uncultured Magnetovibrio sp.
ACGCCCGCAGCGGCACGGATATCACCGATGAAGATTTTACGGCACTCGGCAACGCGGATGCGATCCTGTTTGGCGCCATCGGCCATCCAGATATCCGGTGGCCAGATGGCACAGAAATCGCGCCGCACCTTCGGATGCGCAAGGAATACGGCCTGATTGCAGGCCTCCGGCCGGTTAAGGCCTTCCCTGGTCTGCCAATTCCCTTGAAGGATCCCCGCGCCCAGGAAATTGATATCGTGATTATCCGGGAGTCCACCGAAGGTCTGTTCGCGTCGCTTGGGAAGGGCACCATTGAGGGCGACCGTATCGCCAAGGAGACGCTGGTCATAACCCGCGATGTCTGCGAGCCCCTATTCGACGAAGCCTTCCGCCTGGCTCGCCAACGGAAATTGAAGGGCGGCCCTGGCCGGGTCACCTGCGTCGACAAATCCAACGTTTTCACGGCTATGGCCTTCTTTCGCAAGATCTTCGATGAGCGCGCAGCACTGAATGCGGACATAACGGCGGACTACAGCTACGTGGACGCCGCCGCCTTGGACCTGGTACGCAAGCCCTGGGAGTTCGACGTCATGGTCATGGAAAACATGTTCGGCGACATCCTCTCCGACCTGGGCGCAGGCATCGTTGGCGGCATGGGTTTTGCCCCGTGCGCTGAACTAGGCCCCGACCACGGCCTGTTCCAGCCAGCTCACGGAACGGCGCCCGACATTGCCGGTCAGGACAAGGCCAATCCCACGGCCATGTTGTTCTCGGCGAAGATGATGTTGGATTGGCTCGGCGAACGCCACGACGTTCAGGCCTGCCGCGACGCGGCCGACGACCTAGCTAGCACCATCGAAGACCTTTTTGCTGCCGGCGACGTTGTGCCAATGGAACTGGGCGGTACCGACGGCACCACGTCCTACGCCAACAAGGTGCTGACGAAGCTGGGCTAGGGATCAGTAGGTCGCCCGACCACCCGAAATATCGAACACACCACCTGTCGTAAAGGAGTTCTCCCTCGACGCCATAAAGGCGACCATGGCGGCGATCTCGTCTACCAGGACAAACCGTCCACGCGGGATCTTTGAAAGCATGTAGTTGATATGCTCCTCGGTGATCTGGTCGAATATGGCCGTCCTCGCCGCCGCCGGCGTCAGACAGTTAACAGCGATGTCGTGCTCCGCCAATTCTTTGCCCAAGGACTTGGTCATGGCGATGACACCGGCCTTCGAGACGGAATAGGCGGACGCCAGCGGGTTCCCTTCCTTGCCAGCGATGGAGGCAATATTAACGATGCGCCCGTAGCCATTTTTTATCATCGTCGGGATAATGGCGCGGCAGCAATGGAAAGGGCCGTTCAGGTTGATAGCCATCACCTGGCCCCACTCTTCGTCCGTGTATTCCCAAGTGGTCATGTTGGCGCCGGCCACGCCGGCGTTGTTGACCAGAACATCGATGCGGTCCATGTCGGCTGTCACTTGGGTCACCGCGTCATCGACATTGGCGACATTGGTCACGTCCACATCGTAGGCCTTGATCACACCGGCACCAGACAATTCCTCGACGGTATTCTCCGCCAACGTCGTGTCCGGGTCCCAGATCGCGACCTTCGCACCGCTCGCCAGGAACCGCTCCGCACAGGCCTTGCCGATGCCTTGCGCTCCCCCGGTAATCACGGCCACCTGGCCGTTCATGTCAAATTGCGTCGCCATGGCGGCGTCCTCCCTTTCTGATCTACGTCAGGCTCAGCCGTTATCGACGACGACCAACTGGTTCTGCTCACCCAGGCCGTCGACACCCAAGCGCACCTTATCACCCACGTTTAGATAGACCGGCGGGTTCATCCCCGCTCCGACGCCCGGCGGCGTACCCGTGGAAATGACATCGCCCACTTGCAGGGTGAACAGGTTGGAAAGGTAGCTGACAATATACGCCACGTTAAAAATCATAGTCGACGTATTGCCGTCTTGATAGCGATTGCCGTTGACCTCAAGCCATAGGTCTAAATTTTGCGGATCACCCGCTTCGTCCTTGGTGACCAGCCACGGGCCAGTGGGGCCAAAGTTGTCGCAGGCCTTGCCCTTAACCCATTGGCCGGTGCCTTCCAGTTGGAAGTTCCGCTCCGAAACATCGTTTACGACGCAATAACCGGCTACGTAATCGAGGGCGTTGGCCTCATCTATGTATTTGCCGTCCTTGCCGATGACAACGCCCAGTTCCACTTCCCAGTCCAACTTGGTGGACGTACGCGGCATGATGATGTCATCGTCGGGGCCACAAATGGCTGAGTTGAACTTGGCAAACAGAATGGGCTCTTCCGGAATGGGCATGCCTGTCTCCTCGGCATGATCCGTGTAGTTCAAGCCGATACACATGAATTTGCCGATGTCACCGACGCAGGCGCCCAGGCGCGGATCGCCGTCTACAGCCGGCAGGGACGCCGGATCGATGGCGGCCAGCTTGGCCAATCCATCCACCGAAATGGCGGCGCTGTTGATATCGTCCACATGAGCGGAAAGATCACGGATGGTGCCATCCGCATCCATCATACCTGGCTTTTCCTGGCCGCGGGGGCCGTATCGCAAGAGTTTCATAGTTTAAACCTTTCATGCTTCCCAGCCACGCGCTGGCCAATTGCCGCGGACCGGATCCGGTAAATTTGCACGATGTATATACCGGTCCCGGACGGCCAAGGAAACGAGTCAGTCAGTACTTTTTAGTTCCCGGGCTCTTGCGCCAAAAGCCTCCAGGACCGACACTAGCGCATCCAAGAAAGAGAATATCAAGCTAAACCGGGAGAGACGGAACGATGGCCGACGACAAGAAGAAATTGCGCAGCCAATGGTGGTTCGACGACCCCCACGACATCGGCATGACCGCCATGTATGTGGAGCGTTATTTGAACTTCGGCATAACCCGCGAGGAACTGCGTTCCGGCCGACCCATCATCGGGATCGCTCAGACGGGCAGTGAACTGTCGCCGTGTAACTATATTCACACCCAGATCGCACCCCGGATCCGCGACGGCATTCGCGACGCAGGCGGGATCCCATTGGTTTTTCCAGTCCATCCCATCCAGGAAACGGGTAAGCGACCGACGGCCAAATTGGACCGCAACCTAGCCTACATGGGTCTGGTGGAAATTCTTCACGGTTATCCCTTTGACGGCGTGGTGCTGACTACAGGCTGTGACAAGACCACGCCAGCGTGCCTAATGGCCGCGGCGACGATGGACCTGCCTGCCATCGTGTTGTCCGGCGGACCCATGCTTGATTCCTATTGGAAGCAGAAACTTGCCGGGTCCGGAATGGCGCACTGGGAGGCGCGCAAGGAATACGCAGTGGGCAACATGGACGATGACGACTATATCGACATGGCCGTTTCCCAGGTCCCCAGCACCGGGCACTGTAATACTATGGGTACAGCGACGACCATGAACAGCATGGCCGAGAGTTTGGGCATGTCCCTGCCCGGTTGCGCGACCATTCCCGCGCCCTATCGGGAACGGGCCGCCATGGCTTATCACACGGGCAAACGTGCCGTGGATCTAGTCATGAACGACATCCGACCGTCCACAATCATGACCCGCGAAGCCTTTGAGAACGCCATTGTTATGAACACGGCCTTGGGCGGCTCCACCAATGCCCCCATCCATATCACCGCCATTGCCCGCCACATGGGCGTCGACCTCACGATCGATGACTGGGAAAAGGTCGGTTACGACGTGCCCCTGGTGGTCAACATGCAACCCGCTGGCGAACACCTAGGCGAGGCATTCCATAGGGCCGGCGGCGTCCGCGCTGTCATGCATGAGATGTTAAAGGCCGGCAAACTGCATGGCGACGCCATGACCGTGGCCGGCACGACGGTCGCGGAGAACGCCCGCGAAGCGCTAGACCGCAACGTCATCAAACCCCACGACGCACCTATGATGGACAACGCCGGGTTCCTCAACCTGTCGGGCAACCTGTTCGAGTCGGCAATCATGAAGACATCGGTCATCGATGACGATTTTAGGGCCCGGTTCCTGTCCAACCCGGACGACCCCAATGCCTTCGAGGGCAAGGCCTGCGTCTTCGAAGGCTCGGAAGATTACCACGAACGGGTCAATGACCTGGACCTGGGCATGGACAAAAACTCCATTCTGGTAATGCGCTACGCCGGACCCATTGGCTGGCCGGGCGCGGCGGAAGTGGTCAACATCCAACCCTCCGATGCGCTCCTAAAGGCGGGTATCCGTTCACTACCAACAATCGGCGACGGGCGCCAGAGCGGCACATCGGGAAGCCCCTCGATCCTCAACGCCTCGCCGGAAGCCGCCGAGGGTGAAGGACTGGCGCTGTTAAGGCATGGGGACACCATCCGCGTCGACCTCAACAAGCGGACCGTGAACATGCTGGTGTCCGACGAAAAATTGGCGAAACGCCGCACCGAGTTGAAGGTGGAGATCGCCCCCAATCAAACACCCTGGCAAGAGATCTTCCGCAATACGGTCGGTCCGCTCGCCACGGGGGGCTGCATGGAATTGGCGACGGCCTATCAGAAGGTCTATCAAGCCAAGCCACGCAACAACCATTAGGCCGGTTCGGCATCCATGTCGGACCGTCCCACCGTCGCCCTCATTGGCGAATGCATGATCGAACTCAGCGAACTGCACCGCGGTGACCTATCTCGTGGCTACGGCGGAGACGTATTGAACACGTCGGTCTATCTCAGCCGTCTCATGGGCGCGGACGCGACCGTCCGTTTCACGACGCTTCTCGGCGAAGACCCTTTTAGTTCGGAGATGGTCGCCGCCTGGGAGAGAGAAGGGATCAACTGCGATACAGTCGGACGCCTGACGGGGCGAAACGCAGGGCTCTATTTCGTACGCACCGACAAAACCGGTGAACGCACCTTCCACTACTGGCGCAGCCAATCGGCGGCACGGGAGATCATGGGCGGCGACTGGGCTGATATGCGCGCCCGGGCCATGGGCTCGGACTGGATCTATTTGTCGGGGATTACCTTGGCGATCCTGGACGACACGGGCCGCGAAAAGTTGCTCTCTGAGTTGGCGGTGGCTCGGGAAAGCGGCGCCCATATCGCCTTCGACGGCAACTTTCGGCCGACCCTCTGGACAGACCCAGCGGATGCGGCGCCGTGGCATGCGCAGGTCTGGGATTTATGCGCTCTGGCGCTCGCCGGCGTCGAAGACGAGGCTGCCGTGTTCGGCGACGCAACGCCGGAGTCCAGCCTGGACCGCCTTAGGGGTCATGGAATTGCCGAAATCGTTATCAAACGCGGACCGCAATCGGTCCTTCTAAACACCGACACAGCGAACCAATCCATCGACGTGACGCCAGTTGGCAATGTGATCGATACCACGGCAGCAGGCGATTCCTTCAACGCCGGCTACATGGCGGCACGGCTCAAGGATCGCTCCCCGGCCGAGGCCACCCATATCGGCGCAGCGCTCGCCGCCGAAGTGATCCAGTACCCCGGCGCGGTGATCTCACCCGCGCACATGCCGACACTCTTTTAACCGGAGATCAGGGAAATGGACGACATCCGAGATATCCTCAACGCCAACCGGGTCGTGCCCGTGGTTGTCCTGGACCGGGTCGAGGATACCGCGCCTCTGTGCGAGGCGCTTTTGCAGGGCGGGATTCAGGCCATCGAAGTAACGCTACGCTCCGAAGCCGCCATGGCCGCCATTGGCGAAGCCGCAAGACGCTTTCCAGACATGATCGTCGGCGCTGGCACGCTGCTGGACGCTGACCATGTCACACAGGTCATGGATCTGGGTGCACAATTCGGTGTCAGCCCCGGGTCGACCCCGGCGCTCCTGGATGCCGTTTCTACCAAGGGGTTGCCATTTCTGCCGGGCGGATCAAGCGTGTCAGAGTTCATGGCACTGGCGGAAGCCCGTTTTGCGGTACAAAAATTCTTCCCCGCTGGCCCGGCTGGCGGCCCTGCGTTCCTGCAAAGCGTAGCGTCACCGCTAGCCAACATCACCTTTTGCCCAACCGGCGGGGTCAACGCGGACAATGCGGCGGACTATCTGGCGCTTCCGAATGTCATCGCGGTGGGCGGTTCCTGGTTCGTCAGCGCTGATCGCATCCGAAACGGTGCCTGGGCCGAAATCACAAACGATGCCAAGGATATCGTCACGCGGTTCGGCCGCGTCGAGGCGTGATTACGGCGCCAAAACTCACGATCACCGAAGTCGACTGCTGCGAGCGGCCAGTCACCCTTCGCCTGCCTTTTTGCTACGGGATGGTGACGCTCCTTACTGCGCCGCAGGCCTTCATCGGCGTCCGCATCCGGACAGAGGATGGCCGAGAGGCCTGGGGCCAGGCAGCGGAAGTCATGGCGCCAAAATGGTTTGACAAGTCGTCCGATCTCTCAAATGAGGCGAATTTCGATCAACTCCGCCGCACGTTGGCGCTGTATGGCGAGGCCCTGTCGGTGAACGGCGCGCATACGGCGTTCGGCCATTACGCGTCTCTCTATAAGGCGCATATCGACGCGGCCGGACTTGAAGGATTGAACCCCCTTGTTGCCGGCTTCGGCCCGGCACTCCTGGACCGAGCAGTGTTCGATGCCCTCTGCCACGCCCACGACGTCAGCATGGCTGATGGCCTCTGCGCCAATTTGGCGGGCATGCGACCAGGCGACTTGGTGACCGGTTTCGAAGGGTTCAATTTCGACGGCTTTCTGGCTGCCCATGAACCGCTGAGCACGGTCCACGCTCGTCACACGGTTGGGTTCGTTGATCCCCTAACCACGGCCGATCAAAGCGCGGAGGATCGGGTCGGAGACGGCCTTCCGGAGACCTTGGAAGAGATCATAGCCACCTATGGCGTCACCTATTTCAAGATCAAGGTGGCCGGTAACCTAGCCAACGACGTGGCCCGGTTGATCAATATCGCCGCCATCCTGGGCCGAACGGACGCGCCCTATCACCTTTCAATAGACGGCAACGAGCAGTACGAAGACGCCGATGCCGCACTGGCACTCTTGGCGGCTATGCGGGCGGCGCCGGAGCTACAACGGTTATGCAATTCCATTCTGTTCGTCGAACAGCCGATCCAACGTACCGAGGCGCTTTCACGAGATATGGCGAAGCTGGCCAAGGCGTTTCCGGTGATCATCGATGAGTCTGATGCCGATTTGGATGCCTTCCCCCGTGCCCGAGCGCAAGGCTACACTGGTGTGTCATCAAAGAACTGCAAGGGGTTCTACAAATCCCTGATCAACCAGGCCCGCTGCCAGATCTGGTCGGCCGAAGATGGGCATCGCTATTTCATGACCGGCGAGGACCTGATCTGCCAAGCCGGCCTGGGCGTGCAGCAGGATCTGGCCTTGGTCTCATTCCTGGGCATCAATCACGTGGAACGGAATGGCCATCACTACGTACACGGCATGGCCGGCGTCCCGGAGGATGAGCAGTCGGCCTTCATTAACGCTCACCCGGACGTCTACA
>CAZNWX010000102.1:0-5092 GCA_964576415.1 uncultured Magnetovibrio sp.
TGAAAGCCCAAGGAACCTCGCCATATTCCCGGTCTGCGGCGGCAACAACCGCGCATTCGAAAACACTTGGGTGTCTAGAAAGTTCTCGCTCCACCTCCGCCGGTAGTATTTTCAGGCCGCTACGGTTGATGGTTTCTTTCAGCCGGCCCATCAGACGCAATCGGCCGTTTGGCAAGAGACAGCCCATATCACCGGTGGCAAACCAGCCATCGCTCCAAGCCGCTTGTGTGGCGTTGTCGTCGTTCCAGTAACCTGAGGCCGCGTAAGGCGCTGAAACCATTAACTCCCCAATCTCGCCGTCCTGCACTTGACGTCCATCACCATCAACAATTTTGGTTCGACAGCCGGGCAAAGGAAGGCCAATGGCGCCGCTCAACCGGGTTTCCTTATTTTCATTGAAATCTGCATGCGCGAACCCCGGACACTCCATAGACCCCGCAGCTACGACGACGCGGCAGTCTGCACCGTTCTCAAAAAGATATGCTGCATCCATATCAGCTGCGGCTGTGCCGACCCGAAGGGCCCGAAGATTGGTGAGGTCATAGTTTGCCAGGGGTTTTTGCGCGAGCCGGGCCAGGATTACCGGAACCGTCGTTGCCACTGTAACACCGCTCTTGACGGTGAGGTCGAGAAGCGATGATGGATGGTAGTTTGGTGGGAACACAAACTTGGCAGGGGTCGTCCCAGAAACTAACCAGACCAAAACGCCGGCGGCACCAGATAAAGGAGAGAATATGCCGACTGTGTCTTCGGCTGTTAAGCTTAACCGTGCCCCGATTGCGCGGCCGATGCACATCTGTGCGGCCTCTGGCCATTCGCACAGCTTTGCAAGGCCGCTAGTGCCGCTGGACGCCGTGATGAGCGAGACTTCGTCATAGGCAAAGGCTCGGTCTGTCAATGCCTTCAAATTCGCATAAGCCGGAGTTTTATCCGCTATCTTGCTCCACTGGCACCAACCCGCTTTAGCATAGCATTTGGGGTCGACACGAACGCCACAGAATGCCGTCTCTGCCCATTCTCGTTCTGCTTCATCGTTGGAGTCCACGGTGGTCATTATGAGTAGTTCGGGGGCGATGCGCTCACGAACGTATTCTAATTCGCGCTGGCGCCATTGCATTGGCACGAATGCACCGATGATACCCGCCTTCTTTAGTGCTATCCGCACGACTACTTCCGGGTAGCCAGACGGCATGCGCACAAGTGCTCGACTATCTCGCGCGAGACCGAGGCTGACGAGATTAGCAGCTAGCTGATCCGTCGCAGCATCCAATTCTGCCCAGGTCACGGTCCCTGTGGGGTCCTGGCAAGCAACCGCCTTTGGTCGGACCGTTGCGTAATAGGCAAAACGCTTGGTCTGCGTCTCTTTTGTCCAGTGCCCATCGTCTAGGTAGCGCGAAATGTCCGGCGGTTTCAGCAGGGTGGGTTGCATATGGGGCGTCGCCTAGAGACCTTTGTAAAGCGGGTCTCGCTTCTCGTCATAGGCGGCCAAACCCTCTCGCCCGTCTTCAGAAGCCATGCAGATGGCGTAGAGCTTCTTTTCGTAATCGATACCGCTAAGTAGGTCGATGTCAGTCGAGTGAAGCACCGCATCTCGTCCAGCGACGAAGGCGAGCGGTGCCCGAGACCCGAGCGTTCGGGCTAACTCGATGGCCCGAGCCATTAACTTGTCTTGTTCAAGAACCTCTGTTACCAGGCCAATTCGTGCCGCTGTCTGAGCATCAACGGCTTCTCCTGAAAGGATCATTTGCATAGCCCAGCCCATGCCGACAAACCGTGCGAGGCGTTGCGTGCCGCCGGAACCGGGAATTTGGCCTAGCGTGATCTCCGGCTGTGCTAGTTTAGCATTGGTGCTGGCAATCCGAACCGTGCAGCCAAGTGCGATCTCCATTCCCGCGCCAAAGCAATAACCGTTGATGGCCGCTATGGTTGGCTTATTCAGCCGCTCGATAACGGTAGGTAATTCCTTGCGCAAATCTGCGTCTGGCCCCATTTCCGTCGCCAGAGTCCTATTTCTAAGCTCTTGAATATCGGCGCCGGCGGAAAAGGCCTTTTGCCCATTGCCGGTAATGACGATTGCTCGAAGCCTATTGTCAGATGCCGCGCTTCGGACGCAGTCGAGCAGGTCAACCCGCATTTGATGGCTTATCGCATTTAGCTTTTCTGGTCGTTTCATTGAAGCGACCAAGATTTCGTCTTTGATCTCTGTTTCGATGTTTTCATACACCATTAGACCATCCTCCGTATACCGAATGGTATCTGAAATCAGTTTGCCGCAAGTTATACCAATCGGGCAACTGGCCCTTCGATGGTCTAACTTGGATCATCATTCTAGATTTAGACTATTTCGTAAAATGGCGCCCGAACCATGCGCTTGAATGAGAAAGCGTCTGTCACTGAAACCCGGGGTTTGTGTCACTTTGAGTGACAAACGATTCATGCAAATGGTTATAATCAGGTGTATTTATTGTGGATCAAGCAAGAACAAACCGCAGAAAACCGTGCCTATTGTCACCAGTGCAAATCATTGTGGGGCAGGCTAAATGCTCATAACCTGAAGGTCGTAGGTTCAAACCCTACCCCCGAAACCAATTATAGTTAAATAATATCAATGTGTTACAGGAACCGCGGCTCCCTCATTGGGGGCCTTTTTTATGTGCCCAGTGCAGACCCAGTGCCAACGGTTTTTTCGTTTTGGCGCGATATTTTACCAGTGCCACACTAATGTTTTATGGTTGTAACTGGAAAACCCAGACCTGCAACGCCTAAAGCTTGGCAAATTATGTGTCATTAAACTAAATATAAAGCGGGAAAACATCAGGAAGTTATCGCTGTGTGGCAATAGGATCATTTACGTAATCTTCGAATATCGTCGATCATCGTTGGGAACATATCGTTGTTCCACGGTGGAATATTGGCCATCACGCTATTTGGTTCCCGATAAATCAATTCAAATTTTCCGAACTCGCCCCATGGATAGTCCTTAAGTAAAGTCTCTTTATCGCGGTTTCTACAGTAAAAGAACGAACCGTTCCTGAGTTGATTGGTAATGAGCTGGAAATACCGCCTAACCTCATCTAGGCGCATTTCCATAAATGAACTTATGTTAATCGCGAGATCACAATCTAGAAGTTTTGATCTTTCAATTTGGTTGGGAAATATTAATACAAAATCATAATTTTCAAGATCTGTATCATCATCAATTTCGTTTGGCAGGCAAATTCGCTTATCTGGGAATAAGGTCATGATTAATGCCGACGATAGGGTTAAAATCTCGGGTAGATCAACAATTAGTGATTTGAGGCCAAACTCCGCAACAAAAGTGCAAGTATCGAGACCAGAACCTGCTCCAATATCTAAAACCCTGCTATTTTTATTGAGATATCGACCCGCAAAGTTATTGATTGCATACAACGTATACAGAGAGCTCCAGAGATGTGCGTTGTATTTCAAAGGAACGGAACCGATCCAAATTTTACCATCATAAATTTTTATGTTCTTTAGTCCGGGGTTCCATTGGGCTACTGATGTTTGGAAGTGATGCATATAAAGATCGTTGGTATTTTGGTCCATATATGCAGCATTGGGAGATTGCTCATGTTTTGAGCGCCCAGCCATTACTGGAAAATAATTTCCTGATCCAAGGTTCTGGTAACCGCTCGGAGTTAGTCTCGCTAGAAAACGTGATGAGCGATCCTGCCAAAAATCTGACCGGGGAACGCCAGTCGTCTTTTTCTTAACGAATTGGCAAAAACGATCGTGCCGAAATATTAATTCTTTTGGAATCACTTGGTGGGGCCTTTGCCGAGTTCGTATTACAACGAAATTTTAGCATTGAGACTTTGCGTGACCGTACTTGATTTTATCATATTCTGCGTGTTGTGGATCTGCATAATTCCCAACATATTAAAAATCTAGCTTCACTCTAAACCGGGGCTTTTCGGGGTGTGACAGATATCTGGTGGCAGTTCCGCAGAGGCGGCGGCCGCATCTTGCCAGGCCTGGTCCAATGCCAAGCTGCAGAGAAAGAAATGTTCCTTGGTGACTATCAGTGATCATGTGTTTTTGGCACGTAACTTTTTCGAGCTGCAAATCTGGGCAATATTTGGGCACCAACTTTTTTTGCGTCACTATGTGTAGGCAGGGTAACTGTGTCACCCTAGAATAAGAAAAAACCGCAAAACTCTGCAACTGTGTGCCACTGCAGTAACTGTGCTACACGGTATCATCAGTCGCATAACCTGAACGTCGTAGGTTCAAACTCTACCCCGACAAATCATTAAATGAATACGTTAGCCGCCCTTATTGGGCGGCTTTTTGCATTTCCGCCACAACTAGCTCTCGCGACAAAATAACCTGACGGTCATTTCATGTGTTTTTTGAAAAATTCAAACGTTCGTTTCTGGGCATCTTCATCAGTTGGGCCGCCCAGAAGTTTGCGAAGCCATTCATGTCCACCAGAGTGATATGTGTGATGCTCAAATGGTGCGCCGGATGACTTAATATGGCTCCATTGATGTTGCGCATGCTCGTATCTCTGAACCCTATCATCAACAGCGTGAAGGCCGAGCACCGGCGAGCTGCTTTTGGAAAAGTAATCAACCGGATAGCGATTTGTTATTGAACCACCAAAATTCGCTTTCCAAACGCCAAAGTGGCTCACTCCTGCGTTGATCTGTCCTGTTCCGGCAAGATAACAAACCCAAAAACCACCGTTCGAGTAGCCCACGGCGAATATGTTATCGTTATCAATTTTTGGATCGTCTCTCATGGACTTAACAACGCCTGTTAAGCCACGCTCAATAGGTTCGCGGAACTTATCCCAAGTATCCATCCGGTTGTGGTGGCTTAAACCAAACGGCGTAAAGAAATCCGGTGAATACACCGCGTACCCCTCCTCAGTAAACCGGGGAATGACGTGATCAACTGTGCCCCACCCACCACTTGTATGGAGAATGATGACCCCGGGAAACGGACCCGGATCTTCAAACGATGGATAAGTGACTTCTGTATAGAGGGGCTCCTCACCGAAGCTTTGTTGTATAGATATTGGGAATAGTACGGCCACTAAGAAAAAATATTTCAGATACATCAT
>CAZNWX010000102.1:5102-7329 GCA_964576415.1 uncultured Magnetovibrio sp.
AAATATGTGTGGAGATATCTGCCCCTAAATGATGGGTAAACCTAACGCCCTCCAATTTCTGCATGAGGGCGCTACTTTCTGCAAGGTCATATCGCGAGATCGAGCCTCGGTTTCCAGAACGGACGGAATAACTCGATCTTGGGACAGCGGTTCATCACCACCTTCAAGCCGGCTTCTTCAGCCAGCTTGGCGGCGTTGTCGTCATAAACGCCGATCTGTCCCCAAAGTATCTTTGCTCCGATGGCGATGGCCTGCTCGGCAATCCCGTAAAGCTCTTCCTTAGGTCGGAACACCTCGACCATGTCGACGGGCCGGTCGATGTCCTGCAAGGAATGATAGACTTTGATGCCCCGGATCTCGGTGACATTTGGGTTTGGATTGACTGGGATCATGTCGTAGCCCGTCTCGTACAGCACCCTGAGGACGCCATAACTGAACTTGGTTTTATCTGCGCTCGCCCCGACCATGGCGACCGTTTTTATGGACCCTAAAATTTTCGCGATGTAAGACGGCTCGTAGTAGTAGATATGGTCGATGTCTGCCTCGGGCATTCTTAGGGCTCCTTGATCGTGGCGATGTCCGCCTTGAGTTCGTGCGGTTCCAAGGGATCGATAAATGGGTTTCGGTAAAGTTTATCGTGACTTTCAACGCCGACCTCGAAGGTGCAGTCGGACTTGGGCCGTGCAACACACAGTACGACATAGCCATTGTTGACCTGGCGATTATTCAATGCCACCTGGCCGCGTTGATCAACTTCTCCGGCAACGAGTTTCGCTGCACACGTGATGCAACCGCCGTACCGGCAGCCATAAGGTAGATCGACGCCCTTCTCGCGTAGTGACTCCAGCAAGGATCGCCGTCGGTCGACCTCATAAGTTTCGCCACCCTGGTTAGCGATGGTGATCGAATAGGTCGCCCTCATAGCCAGATATCGCTCGTGCAATCGCCCCCAGGATAGCGGGTCTCGTGACAGCGGCTGGGGCCGTTCGGTTCCTTGCCAAAATCCACAATGAAGTCTTGGTTGATATTCATGCCGCCGTTTTCCACATCGCAATCGATCATCACCATCACACCGCCTTGAGTGCGAATCTCTGGATAGAATTGATTGTCCCATGTCGAGAACAACGACGTGGTCACATAAAGCCGCTTGCCGTCCAGCGAAAGCTGGAACATTTGTGGCCCGCCCGCAACTTTGACGCCGTTGACCTCCGGTGCTTTCCCAAGCAAGCCGCCCATCCAAACCTGGCCGGTCAGCTTCGGGTTATGCGGATCAGTGATGTCGTACTGACGCATATCACCATGTAACCAGTTATTCAGGTAAAGATACTTGTCATCCATTGACACCAAGATCGCCGACATTACGCCGGGCACCGGGATCGGCCACTCGGGATGGGGCTCGTTCTCCACATCGATAATCTTTTCCCATTCCCATTTCCCGACGTCTGATTTCCAAAAGTGGATCACGTTGGTGCTGAGCGCCGCACCGCAGAACCCGTGGGTGCTGTCGGGATCGTGATGGAATTTCACCTCAAGCGGGATGAGCCCGTCTTCGCCCAAATACATGGTCTCAACCGGTTCGCGCTTCTCAAAATTCCAAAAATGCAGGCGGCGACCGTATTTTAGATGTCCTACTTCTTCGAGGTCGAAGCCCGGCATAAACGTGTTTGGGGCCGCCCATTCGGAACTTACCATCACGTTGTGGCGCGGTTGATACCAGAAATCGTAGCTGAAAGGGATATCGCCCATGGAGTTTTCCCACCGGCCGATGATTTCGAAATCCTTGTTCATGTGCAGATAGCCGCCGGGCGCCTCCCCTCTGGCGTCGCCCAGAAACGAAATGATGATCTCGGAGCCGAGACAGTGGACCGTGTGCGGACCCGACAAGTTGGTCTTCCGCTTGATCTCGTCGCCCTCGATAATTTTATGGAGACGCGGCGCGTGCGGGTCGGTTCCGGTGTCGACGACATGGATATTGTTGGAGCGGACGCCAGGGACCAACAAGTATTTGCGCGACATTGATGCGTCATCGTGACACGACGAACACGCGTTCCATCCCATGTGGTGCAGCTCGTCCCCGATGCCCGGCATCTCAAGCCGGTGGATCACTTGGGAATAGGTCGGGCTATCGGGGTCCGCATCGACCGTCGCCAGATAATCGGGTTTCTGAATGCCGGTGCCGGTGTAGATCGCGATCGTATAGAGCAACTTTTCGCGCGGCGCTTTGATC
>CAZNWX010000103.1:0-5670 GCA_964576415.1 uncultured Magnetovibrio sp.
CACCCCGCGGGCGAAAAGCGTGTAGGTGATCCCCGTGTGGTACTCAAAGCCCCGGTTCTCTATCGTGTCGATGGTCAGGCAGAGGTCTGGATTCCGCGCTATGATGGTTGCGACGACGTCTTCAAATTCGCTGCGGCAGGCGGCCGCTGCTGGGGGTAAATCGATCTTTGAGAGGTATTGCAAGGCGGCTTCCACGGGCCCTGTGGCGTCCATGAGGGCCAACAGCGTTGCCGCCGTTTCTACCCCGATATCGTCTGCCAACGCTTGCACAGTAGCCGTGTCCTTGCGGTCCAGTGCTTCGCGTAGCAGACGGAATTGCTCATCGGTCAGATTGCTGTTGGCGTACACGGCGGCAATGAGCGACGGCATGCCGAGGTCGACGGACAGTCCGTCGATTCCGAGCGCGATCAAGGCTTCCGCCGCTAGGCAAATGGTTTCCGCATCGGCGGCCGGGTTTGCGGAGCCGATAATCTCAGCGCCAACTTGGGTGAACTGGCGTTCGGCGCGGAGTTGGGAGCCTTTGACCCGAACGACCTGGCCGGCGTAGCTCAACCGCAGGGGTCTGGGCGCCTGCGACAGCCGGGAGGCAGCCATTCGGGCGACCTGCGGCGTCATATCCGCTCGCAGTCCCATCATGCGCTGCGATACCGGGTCCATCAGCCGGAAGGTCTGGTGCGTGACCGCCATACCTAGCCCGCGAACGAGACTTTCTTCGAATTCGATCAGTGGCGGTTTGATACGATCGTAGCCGTGGGCCGCCAGGATCTTCATGACTTGTTCCAAAACCGCGGCCTCATCTTCCGCATCCGGTGGCAAGCCATCTGTGATTCCAGCGGGCAAAAGGGCGCTTTCGTGGTTGTTTGAGACCATCTTTACGTGTCAATCCAGGGCTGATGACGGACAACGGAACATTCCGCGCAGACTGGCGCGGGCGCAACGGCGAATAAGGTTGAGAGTGGTAGCGAAAAAGCCCGGAACGGGCAAGCGGCGGGGTAAAATAGTTTGGTGAGAACCGTCACGAATTTGTGGTTCGTATGGCCGGTATGTGGCGACACATGTTGGCTGGGGAAGGTGATAGAGTTACTTAAGATTTGAAGATTGACGACAGTGGTGATTTTTTCTCCATTTGCTCAACGACGAACAGAAGCGCGCCTTGTTGAACCTTTCGCATTGGGTCAGAATGGCCAACGGTGAGGATGTCTTTCGTCATAGTCCATATACTGCGGCCATGTCCGGATCTTTGGCAGCGACCATTCTGGCCAGATCGGCAATGACCTTGGCCTGTTTCCAGGTAGCATCGTCCTGCATCTTACCGTCGATCATCACAGCACCGGTGCCGTCAGGCATAGCTTCCAGGATGCGGAAGGCAAACTTCGCTTCTTCCGGGTCAGGCACAAACACACGCTTGGCGATGTCGATCTGTTTCGGGTGCAGTGTCCAGGCGCCCACGCAGCCCATGAGGAAGGCGTTGCGGAATTGCGCTTCGCAGGCCGCGTCGTCGGTGAAATCGCCGAACGGGCCGTAGAAGGCCTTAATCCCATAGCTTTGGCAGGCGTCGACCATGCGCGCCACCGTATAGTGCCATAGGTCCTGCTGGTAAAGCACGCGCGTAGCCTCGTCCTCGCGAGGGTCCTCCAACACACCGTAGTAAGGGTGCCCGCCGCCAACGCGGGTCGTCTTCATACCGCGCGAGGCGGCTAGATCGGCGGGCCCGAGGCTCATACCGTGCATGCGCGGGCTGGCGCCGGCGATGGCGGCTACGTTCTCAACACCCAGCGCCGTCTCCAGGATGGCGTGGATCATGATCGGTTTCGAAATTTGGTGCTTAGCCTCCAGTTGCGCAAGTAACTGGTCTAGGTAATGAATATCCCACGCCCCTTCCACCTTCGGCAGCATGACAACGTCCAGTTTGTCGCTGGCCGCCGCCACGACCTCGGTCACGTCGTTGAGGAACCACGGTGAATTTAGGCAATTGACCCGGGTCCACAATCCTGTATCGCCAAAGTCGACAGTCTTCGCCACCTCGACGAGACCGGCACGGGCCGCGTCCTTGGCGTTTGCCGGAATTGCATCCTCCAGGTTACCGAGGAGCACATCCACCTCGGCCACCAGGTCCGGCACCTTAGCGCGCATCTTCTCCACATGCGGCGGGAAGAAATGGATCATCCGTTCCAGCGTGGTCGGAATTTCCCGATATGGCGTCGGCGCGCCGATCGCCAGCGTTTCAAAGAATTTCTTCGGCGGCTTATGCATAACGTGATCTTCCCTCACTTCTAGGATCCAAAGTCGGACGTTGCATCGCAGCATCCGGTTTGACAAGCATCATGGATTTCAGCTCTAGCCGCCTAAGGCGCGGGCCAGAATGGCGTCTGATTTCGCCTCCAGGGTTTCGCTGTCCCTTGCGACGAACAGGATGGGTCGAACTAGAACGTAGAACGCGTCATAGGCGTCGCGGGCGCCTTCGGAGCCATCCGTGCGCACGCCGGCCTGGCTGGAAAGCTACAACCAATCGGTGACGCAGGTGATATGGAACCCTTGCATTTAGCTGGGCACATTTAGGTTGAAGATATTCGCAGGATCGATAGTTCGGCTTCGCTTCGGCTATCACCGCATTCACGTCATTTGCGGCCAAGTCTGAAACGTTGCCGGCACCGGGCGACCACGATGTTCCGCGGTCGGACACCGGTGATAGTTGCGGGCAAAAAAAGGGGCCTCCTCGACCCCGAACACGCGTCTGTTCCGTGACTGCAGAAACTAGTCGGACTGCCTCAGTTCAGGCGGCCTGGCAATTCTTTGATGGCATCATCCAACATGGCGTTCGCCTTGTGATCGGACAAGTTGTCGGCTATCAGCTCGCGGGTTGCGTCCAGCGCGATGTCCACGGTACGAGCCCGGATTTCATCGAGCGCGGAGGCTTCCGCCTGAGTAATCCGGTCCATGGCCAGTTTCTCGCGGCGTTGCAGCGAGTCCTCGAGTTGCGCGCGGCCGTTCTCGACAATGCGTTTCCCTTCTTCCTTGGCCCGGGCCTTGATCTCTTGGGCTTCGTCGGCGGCTTCACGTTGCTTCTTCTGATAGGAGGCCAGAAGATCCTGGGCTTCCTTCAACAGGGCGTCGGCGTCCTCCAGGTCGGCCTTGATCTTCTCGGCGCGGGCGTCCAGCCCCTTGGTGACCATGCTTGGCACCTTGAAATAGACGAGGACACCGACGAACCCGATGAAGGCGACAAGCACCCAGAATGTGGGATCTTGGAACATGTCTGGGTCTCCTTACCCGCGGGCCTTGATGGCGGTGTCGACGGCGGTGCTGGCAGCATCGGCGCTGGGTGCCTCGCCGGTCAGTCGTTCGGCGGCGCTCAACGAGACCTCGGCGGCCACGTCACGGATGTTGGCGATGGCCTCATCCATGGCCGCGGAAATGTTCGCTTCGCTTTCGGCGATGCGCTTAATCAAGGCTTCGCCTAACTCGGCCTCGCGAGCCTGAGCTTCGTCAGCCAACTTGGCATTGGCTTCCAGAACGGCGCGCTGTGCTTCCGAGCGGGCATCGGCCAGGGACGCTTCATAGGCCTCCAAGGCGGCTGTTGCCTCTTTCTTCAATTCCTCGGCGCGGGCAAGGTTGTCGTCGATCCGCTTCTGGCGGGCTTCCAGCGCATCCGAAATCTTCGGTACGCTGACACGCCACATGATGAGGAAGAGCGCGATAAAGGTGACCACCAACCAGAAGATTTGGCTTGAAAAGGTGGTGACATCCAACTGCGGCATGATCTGTCTCCCCGGCGGACGGGCCCCAATGGGCCGGCAATCACCGGTCCAAATCTTTAGGCGTGAGCGTCAGCCAAACAGGATGACAAGAGCAATAACCAGGGCGAACAGCGCGATGGCTTCAACCAGGGCGAAGCCCAGCATGGTCATCGGGAATACGGCGCCCTGGGCAGCAGGGTTGCGACCGACGGCCTGAATGAACGAGGCGAAGATGGTGCCGATACCGATACCAGAGCCGATCACGCCGATTGTGGCAAGACCCGCACCCAAAAGCTTAGCAGCAGCCAATTCCATGAGTTTTTCCTTCCGTTAGCTAATGCGTATTCGTTTCAACCAGATGAAGTTTCGATCGGACGCCCTTAGTGAAGATGCAGGGCGTCGTTGAGATACAGGCAGGTCAGGATCGCGAAGACGAACGCCTGTAGGAATGCGATGACGATTTCCAGACCGGTCAGCGCCACGATGAACACCAAGGGCAGCCAACCCGCCGCGATGCCAAGCGAGATCACGAAGCCGGCGAACACCTTCAACAGCGTGTGGCCTGCTAACATGTTGGCGAACAGGCGTACGCTTAGGGAGATTGGACGGGATAGGTACGAGATGATCTCGATAGGGATCAGCAGGGGCGCCATGTAAATAGGCACGCCCGGTGGCATGAAGAAGGTCAGGAAATGCAGCTTGTGTTTTACGATGCCGATGATGGTGACCCCGATGAAGATTACGAATGCCATGGTGAAGGTCACCACGATATGGCTTGTGAAAGTGAAGCTATAGGGGACCATGCCCCAGAGGTTGCCTGCCAGCACGAACATGAAGATCGTAAAGATGAACGGGAAATATGGCCGTCCCTGGGTGCCCACGGTATCGCGAACAAGGTTAGCGATGAACACGTAGCTCAGCTCTGCCATGGATTGCCAGCGGCCGGGCACCAATTGGGCGCGGCGCATGCCCATGATTAGGAACAAGCTGATGCTCACTACCGTGACCACCATGAAAACCGAAGAGTTGGTGAAGGAGATGTCGACCTCACCCAGCTTCATGGGGATCAACGGCTTGATTTCAAATTGCGCGAGCGGAGATTGACCAGCAGCCAAAACTAATTTCCCTCGTCCGTGCCGGCTTTATCGCCAGCCTGTTCATCCCGTTCCGTGTACCCTGCGGCGTAACCGAACCCCGCCGCTAAGCGATACACATTTAAGATGCCCGCCGCGAACCCAAGCACGATGAACACCACCATCAACCATGGTGTAGTTTCCAGCCAACCGTCCAGCAGCCAACCGATTCCAACCCCAATGGCGACGGCGGAAACTATCTCAACTGACACCCGAAATGCAAGACCAAGTGCCCCACCTTTTTCAGCCTTTTCCGCGCCCGGCTGGTTGAGCGGATCTTGGACATGGTCACGGGCGTTTTTCAGCCGTGAATCCAAGGCGTTAAGGGCGTCGAGGTCGTTCTTGTCGACCATCGGCCGGCCTCCCTACAAGTCTAAAAATTTTCAGAGTACTAAAATAGAGCACCGATGGATACACCCGGGCCGGGCGGGCGGAATATTAGGTGATCCCAGTCCTGTTGCCGAGCACCCATCAACTCAGACTTAGTTCCCTTCCAGGATGGAATCGCAAATTTTCTCTGCCGTCATGATCGTAGGGAGGTTGGTATTGGCTGATGGCACAACGGGAAATATTGATGCGTCCACGACCCGCAAACCGCCGACACCGTGTACGCGCCCGTTGTAATCGGTGACAGCCATGGAATCATCAGACGCACCCATGCGGCAGGTGCACGATGCGTGCCATACACCAACGGCCGCCTTTCGGATGAAGGCTTCCGCCTCTTCTTCATCATTGCACACACCGTCAATCGTGAATCCTTCCATAATGAGATTCTTGATGAGAAACGACCGCAAGAAGCC
>CAZNWX010000103.1:5680-7326 GCA_964576415.1 uncultured Magnetovibrio sp.
ATGATCCCGGTCAAGACCTTGTTCTTGGTGTTGATCTCGCCAACCTGGCGGACTTTGTCGGAATAGCTTGCGGGAAAGGGGTCCGACACCACGCTTTGAAGCGCAGGGTCACCATAGAGAAGCGCGAGACGGCGGAGGCCTTCAGCGATGCGGTCGAGATCTCGCCGATCGGACAACAGATTGAACTCAACTTCGGGCTCGTCTCCCCAATGCGGCGTGGCGAGACGGACTTCGCCGGTCTCCGAGAATGCCTTGTTGACGAAGAGGAGGAAGCTCCCGATCTGCTCGCCGACGGCATGCCATGAGGTTTTTGTCATGAAAGCCACATACATGTCGCCTGGCGGCGCGCCGCCGATCTTCGATGAATACCGCATGCCCAAATACGAATGCCGGCGTGACAGGTGGTTTTTGACGCGGGCGCCGCGTTTGATAAAGGCAGCGAGCGCAACGGATGGATGGTCCATCAATCTCTGACCAACGCCGAACGACGCATGGCGCACTGGAATGCCCAGATCGTGAAGATGACCAGTCGGTCCAATGCCCGCGCGCAACAAATGCGCCGGCGAGTGGATGGCGCCGGAAGACAGGATCACCTCGCGGCCATGAAATTCCTGCAGCTTGCCGTCGACGCGCGCCTTGATGCCGACACAGCGTAGATCTTCGAACAACAGTTCGGTGATCTGTGTGCGCGTTGAGATCGTCAGGTTCTTGCGCTTTCGTACGTCGGCGGATAGATAACCCATTCCGGCGGAAACCCGCTGCTCATCGGCATTGGATATGGTGGCGGGAAAAAAGCCGTCCTCGAAGTATCCGTTTTGGTCCTCAAGAGACTTGTAGTTGGCTCGTTCCAGGACCTCGCGCAGGATTTTCGAATGCTCAGGCCATTGATCTTCAGGCACGCGGCGTATCGGTATGGGGCCATCCTGGCCATGCCACGCGTCGTCGAAGTCGAGATCCTTTTCGAGTTTTTTAAAGTAGGGCAGCACCGAATTCCAGTTCCAACCCTTGGCGCCGCGGGATTCCCACTCGTTGTAGTCTGTCGGCGCACCCCGGTTGGCCATTTGGCCGTTGATGGACGAACCGCCGCCAAGCACGCGGGCCTGCTCGTACTTGCGCAGTTTCGGTTTCGGTTCATCGGGGTTATTGTGCGAAACGACTTCTGTCCGAACCTTTAGACCGGACCATAAAAAGCGATTGTTGAGGTAAGCGGTGCCCGGATAGGAATCGAGGATCTCTTCAGGCACGCTGCCTGGCGGGGTGTCTTCGCCTGCCTCGCAAACTAGAACCTTGTTGGTGCTTCGTGCCGAGAGGCGGTTGGCAAGCACGGACCCGGCTGAGCCGCACCCAACGACGATATAGTCGAACCCCATCTCAGACCCCCAAGCCGACTGCTGAGGCAAAGCATGCCTTGGCCATATCCCTGATGCAAGCTATGAGGGCGCGGCCATCCCTAACCATCTTGAGGGACTTCGGCACGAAACCGGAAGTGATTATAAAAGGGGTGGTGAGCCCAACGCCTCAGGCGATATCCCGAAGCCGCTCCGCTTCTTGCAGGTCCACAGACACCAATTGCGAGACGCCGCGTTCGGCCATGGTGACGCCAAACAGGCGGTCCATGCGGGCCATGGTCATGCGGTGGTGGGTGA
>CAZNWX010000104.1:0-7254 GCA_964576415.1 uncultured Magnetovibrio sp.
CGGGTATCGGCTTGGCCCAGGCGGTGCTCAGCGATGATGACGGGCCCGTAGCGACTGCGCTGCAAACGATCTTGCTGCGCCCGGCGGCGACGCGGTGAAGCGCTATGGATATCGACACCGTCCGTACCTACGACATGCAGGCCTGCAATTATGCCGCAGAATGGGAGGAAGATCAGGCGCCGCCTGATGACCTACGCGCTGCGGTCCGGGCCTATTTCAACGATGGCCTGACGGTAGATGTGGGCTGTGGGTCGGGGCGCGATACGGCCTGGCTGGCGGGACAGGGTTTCGAAGTTATGGGTGTTGACGCGGCGCCGGGCCTTTTGGCCGAGGCGCGCCGGCGGCACCCAGAGGTGACTTTTGACGTCGATGCCCTGCCTTCACTCCCGGGTCTGGGCGATCGTATTTTTACCAACGTGCTCTGCGAGACGGTAATCATGCACCTGGTGCAGCCGGACGCCATTGCGGCGGTGCGGCGCCTGTGCAGTCTCCTGGCGCCGGGCGGCACGCTCTATTTAAGTTGGCGGGTGGGTGATGGCGCCGACCGCCGCGACGACGTTGGCCGGCTTTACGCGGCCTTCGCGACCGGCGCCGTTCGCGCCACCTTAGCCGACCTGGATGTTCTGCTCGACGAGGAACGCGTGAGTGCGTCGTCGAAGAAGGTGATCCACCGCATTGTGGCGCGGCGCGCAAGTACGAAAGTTTAGGGTGCGGTGGTACTGGGGCGCCGCCCGCTTCGAACGGCGCCTATTTCCATGAATGCGGCAATTTGTGGACGAAAATATTAGCCGACCTCCTCATATCCTCTTCCAACAGCGGCGGGGGCGTATTTGTTATTGCGTGGGCTATCGGCTAAAACGGTATTCTACCATCTTATAAAGACGGCGAGAGAGCTCAAGAGCCATGGCTGACAAGACCTATCGGATTTTGACCCTGGGTGCGTCCTACGGATCGTTGCTGGGCGCGAAACTGATCCTGGCGGGGCACGATGTGACCATGATCTGCCTGCCCGAAGAGGCGGATTTGATCAACGCCGATGGAATCCGGGTGAAGATCCCTGTGCGCGGGCGCGACGGCCTGGTGGAGATCGATTCCCGGAACGCGCTGGGGACCATCCGCGCCGCCGGCCCAGCCGACGTGGACCCCAAGGACTTCGACCTCATTGGTCTCGCCATGCAGGAGCCCCAGTACCGTTCGCCAGGGGTGCGTGAATTGTTGGATGTGGTGGCCACGTCGGGCGTTCCAGTCATGTCGATCATGAACATGCCGCCCTTGCCGTACCTGAAGCGCATTCCTGATATCGCTGCCGTCGACATCGACGCCTGCTATACGGAGGCTGCCGTCTGGTCGCGTTTCGATCCAGCGATGATTACGCTGGCCAGCCCCGACCCGCAGGCCTTCCGGCCACCGGACGAGCCAGTCAATCACCTGCAGGTGAGCCTGCCCACCAATTTCAAGGTGGCGCGGTTCGAGAGCGATCAACACACGGCCATCCTGAAGCAGCTCGAACAAGATATCATGGCTATCCGGTTCGATCCTGGCGATGGCACGGCGGTGGAACTGCCGGTGAAGCTGAAGGTATACGAGAGCGTGTTCGTGCCGCTAGCCAAATGGGCTATGCTGTGCACGGGCAACTACCGCTGCGTGACAGCGGGCGACGCGCGCGCCATCCGCGACGCAGTGCACACGGACCTGGACGCGTCGGCCTCCATCTACGCCTGGGTGAGAGAGGTTTGCGAGGCCCTGGGTGCCAACATGAGCGACCTGGTGCCCTTTGAGAAATACGCGAACGCGGCGCAGGGCCTGGCTAAGCCGTCATCGGCGGCCCGCGCGCTCTACGCTGGCGCGCCGAACATCGAACGGGTGGACAAGCTGGTGCAGACCCTGGCGGCGTCTAAAGGTATGCAATCGGACATCCTGAACGAGACGGTCGGCCTGGTTGACGCGCGGCTGGAACAGAACCGGGCCCAGGCGGGTTAGCTCCGCCACGGCCTCTTGTCCACGCCGCTGAACCAGTGTATCACGGCCATTAGGTGGCACCCGTAGCTCAGCTGGATAGAGCGCTGCCCTCCGAAGGCAGAGGTCGCACGTTCGAATCGTGCCGGGTGCGCCAATCTTTTCAATGACTTAGCGTATGCACAGGCAGCGGCCTGTTGTTCAATGAACAGTTTTTCTGTTCGTAACCCTAGAACGAAAAAAGAACGCCAATCGATCCCGGTGCACCATTCACGACGGGGCCGTAAATAACAGCGCCAATCTGGTCTGAAACCCAAACATTGGCCTTAACTGAATGCGCAGCGAATGCCGCCTCAACTTCACTCTCGGAACAGAGCTTTACCTCGCCCACAGGGGAATCATCAAAAGGGTTGGTTACATATAATTGTGTCATCGTGAAAACCTCACACAATCGATTTGTGATCGCGTAGATCAGTGATCAAATCTTTGACATTTTGCGAATAATCGACTGGCAGATCAATCAGATGGACGCCGCCTTCTCTATAGGCTCTATCAACCGTTTCGATAAAGCCGGTTACGCTGGTGATACGGTGCCCATGCGCTCCATATGATTCTGCGTATTTCACAAAATCTGGATTATTATACTCTAATCCCCAATCCTCAAAGCCTGATCCGGCCTGTTTCCAGCGGATCATGCCATATGAGCTATCGTTCAAGATCAGGACGACCATATTCAGGTTCAACCTGACAGCTGTCTCAATCTCCTGACTATTCATCATAAAGCCGCCATCACCGCAAATCGACATCACCTTGCGGTTTGGATAAATCATGGCGGCAAGCATTGCAGATGGTAGACCTGCGCCCATCGTGGCCAAGGCATTATCAAGCAGTATCGTGTTGGGCTGGAATGCCGGATAGTTTCTTGCAAACCAGATTTTGTAAACACCATTATCAAGCGCGATAATATCGTGATACCCCATCAGATTTCGAATTTCTGATACGATGTTGGGTGGCCGCATCGGGAAAACCGGCTCTTCGTCAAGTTGAACAATTTCAGCCTTAACATTGTCCCTGACCTTCTCGAAATCCTGTAAATCTAGGTCAAGCTTTGATCCAAGGGCGTCCGCCAGCGCATCAACAGACAAGGCGATATCACCAACAACCTCTATTTGTGGGAAATAGACTTGGTCTACCTGAGCCGATTTATAATTTATGTGAATTACCTTTGTGCCGCCATGTTCCATAAAGAACGGGGGCTTTTCAACGACATCATGGCCAATATTAACGATCAAATCAGCGGCCTGGATGTAGTCATGCAGGTAATCTTTGTCTGAAAGGGCTGCAGTCCCGAGGAAATAGCTGGAACTTTCATCGACGACGCCCTTGCCCATCTGTGTGTTGCAGAATGGCACCCCAATCGAACCAATGAATTCGGATATCGCGCGACGGGCTTCCTTTCGGTTTGCGCCAGCACCTATCAACAGCAACGGACGTTTTGCATTTTTAATGGCATCAGCGGCATTCTTTATGACCTCTGTACCCGCGACTGCATAATGCCTTTCTCCTGGCGGAATCAAATCCACCATATCCGCGGCCTCTTCTGCAATATCCTCTGGCAACTCAAGCAATACAGGGCCTGGCTTTTCTTCCCCAGCGATACGAAAGGCTTCCCTGACCAAAGAAGGTATAGTGTTTGCATTGACGATTTGTTTGGTCATTTTGCAAATTGGCGCAAATAACTGAACAACGTCCACGATTTGAAATTGGCCTTGCTTGGACTTCTTTATTGGCTTTTGCCCGGTAATCATCACAAGAGGAAATCCACCGAGAAACCCATAAGCTGCGGGGGTTGTAAAATTTGTTGCACCAGGCCCCAGCGTCGCAAGACATACCCCGGCTTTGCCGGTAAGCCTGCCATAGGTTGCCGCCATGAAGGCTGCGCCCTGTTCATGCCTTGTCAAAATAAGTTTGATCTTCTTGGATTTTCTCAGGGACTCTAAAAGATCCAGATTTTCTTCGCCAGGAATTCCAAAAATATACTCAACCCCTTCATTCTCCAAAGCCTGAATGAATAAATCTGACGCTTTCATGATAACTCCCCGATAAGACTTAGTACTAGATCATGCGGAAGATGCTAGATACTTCATATTCTAATTACAAAAAGATTTCTCTAAAAAATGTGTTTTTTACTCATAAACGGATATCAAAACCAACGATCTTTTTCCAACCTATCAGTTCTGGTTTAAGCGAAAGGGCAAGTTTGAGAAGTTCTATCTTTCGCCGGAAGAAGAAAGCGTCGAAATCCCAGCGGTTATGGTCTTCCCACCCAAATTTACGCTGAAATCGGGATCGCCTTTGAATATCAATGTTGAGATCGAGCATGCGAGGTATGTTTCTGCATTTCTAGGCCAAACGCTGAAGCTCGATTGGATTGATATGAGTGGTCCAAAGTGGTCTGAAGTGGACCAAAGTGACTGTAAACCAAACTGTAGACCACACATGCCCCTGTACAGTGAACTAGGGGATTCTTAAGTTACTGTAGTAGTTGGATTCATAGTCTGACTTGATGCCGACTAGAGGCGATTAATCCGTGTCGGGTGCGCCACTTCTCAGGTTTCACATAGGTTAAGCTATTGAATTTCAACGTTATTTGTAAGAAGAGCGTAGGAGTGTTGACCATGTTGCGAACCAAAGAAGTCCCTTATTTGGCTCTAATGCAATTCTGATGCGGTGAAGCGGCATTAGACTTTTTCATCTATACCCGCTCGAATTTGTTCAAGATGACCACCGTAAATCACCTCCATGTCTGGACGTTCAGTGCAGAAATAATGCACCCAAATAAAAACATAATAGAAGGCAGCGAGCGCTAGCATTGCCTTTGAGCCCGTAGCCACCGCAAACACAAAGAACAAAAGCAACGCCAAGGCGTACATAGCATTCGGAATATATTTGAAGATCCCTTTACGTACGAAAGGTTTGGTCCGGTATTCAGGATCAAAGTGATCAGCGCCGGAAGCGCGGGCAAATCCAAAATACTTACCGACGCAAAACAACGTATATCCAACGGGCAGGAATATCAGCAGTGCGACGATATTCGTGAGATAATTTGGGGCATACCAGGAGCCAAAGTCTGCGTATGCAAGGGTGAACGCAGGCAATAACCGCGAAATAAGCAGAATGAAAAAGCCGATCCGGTAGAGCAAAAATCCTCGTTCACGTCCCAGTTGTCTCGTGACCATTGACCAGCAAAGTTCGCCCCGCCACAAGACCCAGACATAGGCTTGGTGTGCCATCCCAACGGCAAAACCGGTCACCAACCATGCCTGCGTAGAAATACCTAACGCTTCTCCATTTAGCGCTTCCCCATCAATAGAAAACCAGGCGATTGCCGCGATCAACAAACCCGCGAGCATATGCACCGGCTGGCGGTGAAAAAAAAAGCGGGTTGTATCAAGCTCGGTCATTATCTACCTGCCAGCATTCTTTAAAGACACGCAACCAATTTTCACCCATTATTTTGGTGACAGTTTCCTTTGGGTATCCTCGGTGAAGTAGTCCGGCAGTTAAATTAATCAAAGTGCGCGGCGTTTCTATGCCGGTCGGATAGTAATGCGGAGGCGGCGGGTATATTTCAGAATCCCAGCGACCAGTAGAGATGGCGTCGTTGTATCGTTCTATTGCCTTATCGTCCGGAATTATTGGAGACATCCCCATATAATAGTCGATTCCCAACCCGACGTGTTCTGGGCCAATGAGTTCAACCGCGTAATCAATAAAGGCAATAAACCGTTCAAGGGTTGGTCGGGCTTCATTACCCAAAAAGCCGGGAAAGCCGACAATCCCCACAAGACCTCCGGTCGCCGCACAAGCCTTCATCTGTTCATCGGTAATATTTCTTGGCGATTCGAAGAGAGCTTTTGAGTTCGCATGCGAAAACACGAAAGGTTTTGTGGCAGCCTCGATCGCCTCCAAGGTCGTTCGGTTCCCTGTATGCGAACCGTCAACAATTATCCCCAATTCATTGCATCTTTTCACCAGCTCTAGGCCGAATATGCTTAGGCCGTCATCGGTGCGTTCACATGCGCCATCCCCGACACGATTTTTCACGTTATAGGTTAACTGCACCATGCCGACACCCAATGTTTTGTAAACATCAAGTAAATTCAAATCATCCTCAACCGGATCGGTTCCTTGCAAATGAAAGACAATCCCCATTTGACCTGCCGCTTTTGCTTGCTCAACGTCATTCGCCCTTTTGACAAGCCTCAACCGGTTATCTGTCTCGATGAATCGAAGCCAAGCTCCTAGGTTTCGCAACGTCTGTTCCGCCGGTTCACGGATTGCCACGGTCGGAACTGCGACCGTAACTCCACCATCGAGATACCAATCAACATTGGTCTTCTCCATAGTTAGAGGGCATACACCGTCAATGATAATGCTCTCTTTGTGCAGGGCTTCAGCTGAGGTCATAATAAAGATTGTTTTGTGATTGCAGCCAGCATCAGTGACGCTGTAAGGGCGACTAGCACTATCCCTCGCATTATCAGAAAGATTTGAACACAGTTCCAGTATGGGGATGCACTGAGTCCCCATCAACAACACCTTCTTCAATCATTTTGGCAAATGCCTGTTTCGCTAAGTCCGACGCAGCATCCATTGTTGCTTCATCTGGGTATTTGGCGATCACCACCCCCTTGCCGTTTCCATATGATACCAAATCAATGAAGTCGGCTCCTATGCCTTCAATTTCGCTGCGCATTCTTTCAGCAATTTCTCCTGCCTTATCCATATCCGGCGTTGCAAACCGCGTAAGCCTATAAACTGACATTTTATTCTCCTTATTAAGATTGTCTCATCCCAACCGAGTATTATATCCGGTAATGGTTGACCTGTATGCCCAAACCCCATCCCAAGTGCACCTGAAGATATATCAAAATAACCCATCTCATCTTATGGCCTCCCCATGCCACACTCAGGGAAAACTCAGGACCACCATCATTAGACCAGAGATGACTCTATAATATGAACCCAAGTGGCACTCTATGAGGGGTATTTGAGTGGCGTCCACAAAATCAACTAACCGACATTACAATGCCGAGTATCACTCTCAAAACCTTCGTACGCTTTCTTAACACCAACAGCCAGACCAACAGTTGAACCTACTATCGATCCGATAACCATACCCTCGGTTGAACCGTTGGAACTATAAACCTGTTAGAATTTCGTTCTTCTTCTTATCGTAGTCGGACTTATTAATCAGCCCTGATTTGAACAATTTCTTTAGTTTGCTGAGTCGCT
>CAZNWX010000105.1:0-7183 GCA_964576415.1 uncultured Magnetovibrio sp.
CACCGATGCCGTTGATGGTACATTCCACCTGTCGCGCGCCGGCGTCCACCGCAGCCAGGGAGTTTGCCACGGCCAGTCCCAGGTCGTTGTGGCAATGCACGGAGAACACGGCCTTGTCAGAATTCGGCACCCGTTCGCGGACCATCCTGATGAGTTCCGCGAATTCGTTGGGCATGGTATAGCCGACCGTGTCGGGAATGTTGATGGTGGACGCGCCGGCCTTGATTGCGCTCTCCACGCACTGACAGAGAAAGTCATGGTCCGTGCGAGTGCCGTCCTCGGGGGACCATTCCACGTCTTCCACATAGCCGCGGGCCCGGGTCACGCTGTCGATGACCGCCTGATGGACCTCTTCGGGGGTCATCTGCAGTTTCTTCTCCATGTGCAAAGGGCTGGTAGAGATGAAGGTGTGGATGCGCTTGCGTTCAGCCGGTCTCAAGGCCTCGGCAGCGCTGTCGATGTCCATGTTGCCGGATCGAGCCAGGCCGCAAACAATGGATTCCTTCACCACCTTCGCCACTGCGTTGACGGCCTCGAAATCCCCCGGGGAGGCGATCGGGAAACCGGCCTCGATCACGTCGACACCCATGCCTTCGAGCGTTTTCGCCACCCGTAACTTTTCTTCAAGGTTCATGGAACAGCCGGGCGACTGCTCCCCGTCACGCAAGGTGGTATCAAAGATTATGACCCGGTTCGGGTCCGTGTTGATGTCGGTACTCATTATAATAGTCCTCTGTTCAACTTAGGAGTCACCAAAATTGTTATGGGACAAACCCCTGAACGCGGCATCCCATCGGGACGCTAGCATTTGCGTTCAGGGGCACCTAAGTCGAAGGGCCCCTTGCGGGATCAGGAGGAGGCCGAGGGAGAGTGCGCAGCTGATTGCGACCCTGGAGTCGTTCTCAATTCGCTTCGTGTGTGGTCCAAAGACCATTATCTCATCCCAACTCAGTCCGCTCCAAAAGCGAACGACTTTTGGAAGGAACAACGGATTACGGGGTGTTGTCAATAGGGATGTCAATTTCGGCGGTCAATTCCGAGCGCCGAAGAGGCGCGGAAAGGGCCAAGAACTTCGCACTCGCACCGAACCCCGGACTAAAAACAATTGTAATTATTGAGGGACAGAGGCCTAATTATGGACGCCAACGAGTTTGAAATACAATCAGAATTCCTGCGCATCGGAAGGATCGCCCGTGGAATATGATCACGAGGCCGTGGCGTAATGGAGAGAGAACCGCTGCGGGCTCGTTTCTCCTCCATGCCCTGACATTAGCCAGGATGAATTGCCGCCCAGCATCACTCCGGTGATCAGCGTCATCGATATTATCGCCGATCCGCTGGCCTCCAAATAACAGCTCTGAGGCTCCAGTCTGACGCAGGTCTATAGGGGCCGACTATTCAGGCCGTTCGCCCAACGAAATGCCGCCACGTCGACTCGGCATTTCCCACAACGGCGGCTGTGGCCGATTGGTGCACGACAGGACCCCGCATTTCAAGATCAAGGAATAGTTCACCCAGAAAGGCATCTATGCACGCCTGCTGGCCGAGCGCCTGCCGCTCAGCGACAACGGCGAGCTCGTCGACCACGGCCTGAGCATCAACTACTTCGAGACCGGCCAGAGCAATCAATACCTGTTAGCCATCTTCGACGATCTCTTTTCGAAACTGGTGGTCTAAGCCCGAGCCCCATCGGCGTTGCCCACTCAGGACAATAAGATCAGCCCCAGGATACTCCCGCTTAGGAAGAAGATGCCCACCAGTTCCCGGGGCGCCATCTTCTCCTTGAAGAATAAATACGACGCGGCGAGCGAGAAAATCACCTCGATCTGACCGACGGCAAAAACGTAGGCGGCGTTCTGCAGCGTGAAGGCCGTGAACCAGAAGATGGAGCCGAGCATCCCTGTCAGGCCCAACCACATGGCGGTCCGCCACGCGCTTAACACGCGCCCAATTTCCCCTTCCTCGCGCCAAGCCAGCCAAGCCGCCATGCCGACGGTCTGTGACAAGGTCACCATGCAGAGCGTCACTGATGAGCGCATCAACGGATCTTCGCTGTCGATTTCCAAAGTCGCAGACCGGTAGCCGACGGCGGAAATAGCGAACAGCGCGCCGGAAATGATCCCGAGGCTGGCGGCCTTGTTCCAGACCCGTCCAATCAGAGCCCCCTCTCCCGACGGCGGATCGGACAATACCAGGACGCCGACCAAGCCGACAATGATGGCGACCCAGCCCACGGTGCTGATCTGGTCCCCCAGGATCACCAGCCCGAACAGCGCGGTCTGGATCACCTCGGTCTTCTTGAACGTAATGCCGACGGCAAAGTTGCGTTGCGCGAACAACGCGACCACGCACCAAGTGGCGGTAATCTGGCCGAACCCGCCAATCAGCGAGCCTGTCCAAAAGGTAACGGACAGGGACGGCATGGTCTCGCCGCGGTAGATCAAATAGCCGACCATCAAGGCCGTGATGATGGGCGCGGAATAGAGGAAACGCGAAAAGGTCGCCCCGCCCGCCGACAGTTGGCCCATACTGAGATATTTCTGCAGCATGAACCGCACGGTCTGGAACGCCGCCGCGACGATGGAAAAGATGATCCAGGCTTCCATGGGCGCTCCCCCTGCTTCGCCCCTCAATAGGCGGCGCGTGCGAACGCGTCAATTCGCAATCATTTCGCCCGTTTGTCCAGGAGGTAGCGTCGGCACGCGATATACCCGGACCCGATTTCGCCACGACATAAACAAACACCCCACTTTCCAAATGGAAGGCGGGGTGTCACCGCTAAGAACGGGTTGCCGGTTTTTCACCGGCAGAACTGAGGCTTGATCTAGACTAGTTCTTCGACTTGTCGACCAGGGCATTCTCGGCGATCCAGGGCATCATACCGCGGAGCCGTTCGCCGACCTGTTCGATGTCATGCTCGGCGCTGATGCGGCGCAGGGCCTTGAAGTTCGGTTGGCCGACCTTGTTTTCCATCATCCAGTTGCGGGTGAAGGTGCCGCTTTGGATATCGGCTAGGACTTCCTTCATCCGGGCCTTGGTATCGTCGGTGATAATTTTCGGGCCGGTGATGTAATCGCCGTATTCCGCCGTGTTGGAGACCGAGTAGCGCATGTTGGCGATGCCACCTTCGTAGATCAGGTCAACGATCAGCTTCACCTCGTGGCAGCACTCGAAGTAGGCCATCTCCGGCGCGTAGCCGGCTTCCACCAGAGTTTCGTAGCCGGCCATGATCAGCGCGGTCAGGCCACCGCACAGCACCACCTGCTCGCCGAAGAGGTCGGTTTCGCACTCTTCCTTGAAGGTGGTCTCGACAATACCCGCGCGGCCGCCGCCGATCCCGGCGGCATAGGAAAGCGCCACGTCCATGGTGTTGCCGGACGCGTCCTGCGAAACGGCGACCAGGGTCGGGACGCCAGCGCCCCGGTCATATTCGGAACGCACCGTATGGCCCGGGCCCTTCGGCGCAATCATGAACACGTCGATGTCAGAGCGCGGTTCGATCAGACCGAAGTGGATGTTGAGGCCGTGGGCAAAGGCCAGCGCCGCGCCTTTCTTTAGGTTGGCGTGAACGTACTCGTTGTAGAGATCGGCCTGGCCCTCGTCCGGGGTCAGGATCATGAACACGTCGGCGTCCTTAGCGGCCTCGGCGGCGGTCTTCACCGTGAAACCGTCGTTTTCCGCCTTCACGGCGGAACCGGACCCTTCGCGCAGCACAATGGTGATGTTCTTCACGCCTGAATCGCGCAGGTTCAGCGCGTGGGCGTGGCCCTGGCTGCCGTAGCCGGCAATAGCCACGTACTTGTCCTTGATCAGATTAACGTCGGCATCCCGATCGTAATAAACTCGCATGATTGATCCTCTCGATCTTTGCTTTCGTTCCATTCAATTCAGTGAATTCAGTAGGCCACGTCCATGGCCTTGACGCCGCGCGAGATGGCGGCGACGCCGGTACGTGAGACGTCGGCCAGGCCCAGTGGCTCCATCAGGCGGATGAAGGCGTCCAACTTGCCCGTATCGCCAACGATCTCGAAGACGAAGCTCTCGTTCGAGCTGTCGACCACGCGGGCGCGAAAGATGTCGGCGATGCGGAGGCTCTCGACACGCTTCTCACCCTCGCCCACGACTTTCACCAAAGCCAATTCGCGTTCCACCGAGGCGCCGTCAATGGTCAGGTCCTTAACGTTGTGGATTGGCACCAGGCGGCTCAGCTGCGCCTTGATCTGTTCGATGATCATGGGCGTGCCCGTAGTCACGATGGTGATCCGGCTCATGTTGTTAACGTTGTCCGTCTTGGCGACGGTGAGGCTTTCGATGTTGTAGCCCCGGCCCGAAAAGAGACCGATGACCCGAGCCAAGACACCCGGCTCGTTGTCGACCAGGACGGCGATAGTGTGGCTGTTAACGGTTTCATTTTGCGCGTTCACTTCGCAAATCTCCCCAGGGCCCCGTTGACCCCGCATGTGGCCGGCCCCGTTATAGTTCAGTTTCCCTTGAATGCAACGCCGCCCCCTCCCGCCGTAAAACGGTAATCTCGGCGACGTGCCCTAGACGAGCACCATGCCTTCCTCCGAAATCGGCTTCTCCGTCTCGTCGTCCGGGCCCAAAAGCATTTCGTTGTGGGCCGCGCCCGACGGGATCATCGGGAAGACGTTTTCCATCTGATCAACGTGGATATCGGCAATCACCGGCTTGTCAATCTTGATCATCTCCTTGATCACGTCGTCGAGTTCGCTCGGCTTGGTCGCACGCAGTCCCACCATGTTAAAGGTTTCTGCCAGCTTTACAAAATCCGGCAGACTGTTCATATAGCTTTCCGAGTAGCGCCGACCATGCAGCAGTTCCTGCCACTGACGCACCATGCCCAGATAGAAGTTGTTCAGAATGAACGACTTCACCGGTAACCGGTATTGCGAGATGGTCGATAGCTCTTGGACATTCATCAGGTAAGACGCTTCGCCGGCGACACAGACTACCAATTCGTTGGGATGCGCCACCTGCACGCCCATAGCGGCCGGCAGGCCGTAGCCCATGGTCCCCAGACCACCAGAGGTCATCCACTGGTTCGGCTTCTCGAAACCAAGGTACTGGGCCGCCCACATCTGATGCTGTCCAACCTCTGTCGTGACGTAGGGTTCCTTCTTCGCTTCGCGGCACAATTCCCAGAGACGGGTCAGGGCATGCTGGGGCTTAATTACTTCGCCTTCCTGCTTGAACTTCAGGCAATCAACGGATCGCCAGGCGTCCACCTCTTTCCACCAGGCCTTCAAGGCCTTTGCGTCAACCTTTGCCTGGGTGCCCTTCCAGACCTTAATCATATCTTCAAGCACATGACCCACATCGCCAATAATAGGAATGTCGACACGAACATTTTTGTTGATGGAGGACGGATCAATATCCACGAGGATCTTGGTCGATCCAGGCGAGAAGGCGTCCAGGCGACCGGTCACCCGGTCGTCAAACCGCGCACCGATGCATACTATGACATCGCAATCGTGCATAGCCAAATTTGCTTCGTAGGTGCCGTGCATACCAAGCATGCCGATGAACTGTTTGTTCGATGCCGGAAACGCTCCAAGCCCCATGAGCGTCAGGGTGCACGGTGCACCGGTCATCTTCACGAACTGGGCCAGCAGCTTGCTGGCCGCAGGGCCCGAATTGATGACCCCGCCACCGGCATAGATTAGCGGCTTCTTCGCCTTCGCGATGGTCTCGACGGCGTGCTTGATCGCGTTCAAGTCACCCTTCACCGACGGATTGTAGTTACGTACCTTGATTTTGCTCTTCGGCTTGTAGGTGCCGACTGCCATGAGCACATCCTTTGGCAGGTCGATGAGCACCGGACCCGGACGGCCCGAGGTGGCGACATGGAAGGCTTCGTGCATGACGCGGGCCAGATCATCCACGTCCTTGACCAAGTAATTGTGCTTGGTACACGGACGCGTGATACCCGTGGTGTCTGCTTCCTGGAAGGCATCGTTGCCGATCAGGTGCGTGGGCACCTGACCCGTCAGGCAGATAACGGGGATGGAATCCATCAAAGCGTCCGTCAGTCCCGTGACCGCGTTAGTCGCACCCGGACCGGAGGTGACCAGGACTACGCCCACCTTGCCAGTCGAGCGCGCATACCCCTCCGCCGCGTGCACAGCGCCGCCTTCCTGCCGGACCAGAATGTGGCGAATTTGGTTCTGGTTGAAGATGGCGTCATAAATCGGGAGCACGGCGCCGCCCGGATAACCGAAAATCTCGGTTACGCCCTGTTCCTCGAGTGCCTTGAGGACAATCTCCGAACCGGTCAATTCCTTGCTGACCATCTGCCATGCTCCTTTTTCATCACTGACGTCTTTAATCATTTTTGCCGGGCGCCCCCACACGAATCAACGGCGGACCAGTCCCGCTCCGATCCCAAGGTTCGGATGGAAACAAGCCGTCGATGTGTGAGCCTCCCGACCCGCCCAGCCCCGGAAACCAGAGGTTTCCGCCGGAAAGAGCCGCAAATTAATCGCTCAGGACCCGTCGGTCAACACAGAAAAAAGAATTTTATGAAGATATTTGATTAAAAACTTTCCATTAATTACTATAAATGGTCTATTCGCGATGTTTTAAAAAAGAATCATAATCAGATCCCTGATCTCATCCGCATTTCGGCAGTTTCTTGTTCCAAGCGGCGACCATATTCGACCCCTTGGTAGAGACGTTAATGTACACGGGCTCCACCAATTTTCTCAAATCCGTGAATTCGGCGCCAAAGACTACCGATCCCAATAACCCCGTAAAGTCCTTGTTTGACGGAACATCAGTGGCCAATGCCGATGCAGCGGTGCAAAGCATGATCGCGGCGGCGAGAAACAATTCCATGGCACTAATCCTTACGGTTTAGCTAAGGCATTAACGTCCTGTCCGGGAAGGTGGCAGCAATTTCCCTGCACACATCTCCGTCGGCCTGATCGCCGAACCCTTCGATTTCCAGATCTGCCGTCAGTTGATTCCGAAACCAGGTACCCTGTCGTTTGGCAAAGTTACGCGTGACCTGTTGGGCAATGGCGACGGCATCGGCCAACTCGCATTGGCCGTCCATATGCCGCCGGAACTCCGAAACGCCCAAGGCCTTGAGCGCCGGCAGCGAGATATCGAGCTTGGGGTCCAACGCCGCCACCTCTTCAAGGGCGCCGGCATCTATCATGGC
>CAZNWX010000106.1:0-7094 GCA_964576415.1 uncultured Magnetovibrio sp.
GAGCCGTCAATGAGAATTGCATCCACAGCGCGGACGTTGTCACGCATGGTCCCGTAGACGATGGACCGGGCCCCACAGGAGTTATTGCCAGTCATGCCGCCGATGGTGGCACGGCTGGACGTGGACACGTCCACGGGGAACCAAAGCCCGTGGGGTCTCAGATAGGCATTCAGTTGATCAAGAACAATGCCCGGCTCAACCCAGGCCGAACGACTTTCCCCATCGAATTTAAGCACGCCATTCAGGTGCTTACTCATATCAACGACCAGCGCCTCGCCGACCGTTTGGCCGCATTGGGACGTGCCGCCGCCGCGCGGCAGCACGGGTATGTTCTCATCCTTGGCGATGGCCATGGCCCTACGCACGTCATCCGCCGATTTTGGTACGACGACACCCAAGGGCTCCACTTGATAATGCGAGGCGTCTGTGGCGTAGCGGCCACGACTGAATCGGTCGAACAGGACCTCGCCCTGCAGGGCGCCATCCAAGCGTCGGGCTAGCGCGCTGTCGCCAATCCGGCCGTTACCAGTCAACCCCGGTTTCGCAATGGTCATCGCCGCCTCCTTAAACTCCGCCGCGTCGGATCGTATCATTTTGCATTCAAAATGCAACATTCCCGGTCACCAAGGACACAAATATGAAAGCTATGACAATAAAACATATTTAAAACAGTAGTTTAAGGCGTCAATTCCTTTTCGATTGCATGACTAGACAATGAATGCATAATGCGAATTAGATGAATGACGGCTCGAAAGCAGCCCTGAACGGAGGAGCCCCTATGGATTTTCGCCCCGGACGCCACTTCCTGCAGATTCCCGGTCCCAGTCCCGTCCCTGACCGCGTACTTCGTGCCATCGACCGGGCCGTCATCGACCATCGCGGCCCCGAGTTCGCGGAACTGGGCCTGAATGTCTTGAGAGATATCAAACCCGTCTTCGGCACGGAAAGCCACGTGATCATTTTCCCCTCATCAGGCACCGGCGCGTGGGAGGCAGCTTTAGTGAACACATTGAGCCCGGGCGACAAGGTCCTCATGTTTGAAACCGGACATTTCGCCTCCCTTTGGCAGGAACTGGCCGGTAAGCTTGGCCTTGAAATCGAGTTTGTCGACGGCGATTGGCGCTCCGGCGTCAACGCCGGCCAGGTCGAGGAAAAACTACGCGCTGACAACGGCCACACCTACAAGGCCGTCTGCATGGTCCACAACGAAACCTCTACGGGCGTCACCTCAAACGTGTCGAACGTGCGCGCCGCCATGGATGCGGCAGGGCATTCGGCGCTGTTGATGGTGGACACGATCTCGTCGCTCGGCTCCATCGCCTATCAGCACGATGCCTGGGGCGTCGACGTGACTGTCAGTGGCTCGCAGAAGGGCCTCATGCTGCCGCCAGGCCTCGGCTTCAACACGATCAGCGGCAAGGCCTTAGAGGTTTCCAAATCCAACAGGCTAACGCGGTCCTATTGGGACTGGCAGGCGATGATCGCCAACAACGAATTGGGCTATTTCCCCTACACCCCGGCGACCAACCTGCTGTTCGGGTTGCAGGAATCTCTCGCCATGCTGAACGAGGAAGGGTTGGACAAGGTCTTTGCCCGCCACGACCGCATGGCCGAGGCCACTCGCCGCGCCGTGCAAGCCTGGGGCATGGAAGTGCTGTGCAACAACCCCGACGAGTACTCCAGCGTGCTGACCGGCGTTATGATGCCGGACGGCGTCGACGCCGATGTGGTCCGCAAGGTGGTCCTGGACAACTTCGACATGTCGCTGGGTACGGGGCTTGGCAAGTTGAAGGGCAAGATTTTCCGGATCGGACACCTGGGTGAGATCAACGAACTCACCCTCATTGGTGCGCTATCGGGCGTGGAGATGGGCCTAAGCCTTGCTGACGTGCCACACCAGAAGGGCGGCGTCGCCCAGGCCATGGCCTACCTGACCGAAACGGCGGAGGGCTGATCATGTCTGCGATTACCGAAGAAGACGTCATGGACACCGTTCTGGTGGACCGGGATGGCGACGGGATAGTCACCGTCACGCTCAACCGCCCGCACAAGCTCAACGCCTTCACCAAACCCATGTGGGGCCGCATGGGCGACGTGTTCCGCGAACTGGGCGCGGATGAGAGCGTGCGCTGCGTGGTTATCCGGGGTTCCGGAGAGAGAGCCTTCGGGCCCGGTAACGATATCTCCGAGTTCAAAACAGATCGATCCAATGCTAGACAAGCCAAACAGTATGGCGTCCTAATGCACGGCACCATCCAGGCGCTGAAATCCATGCCACATCCGACGATCGCCATGATCCACGGCATCTGTGTTGGAGGCGGGCTAGAGATCGCCGGGCTTTGCAACATCCGCATCTGTGGCGAATCGAGCCGATTCGGCGCGCCCATCGCCAAGCTGGGCTTAGTCATGGCCTACCAAGAAATCGGTGCGCTCAAAGAACTGGTGGGTCCTGGCCGCGCGCTTGAGATCCTGCTGGAGGGCCGGATCATGGGATCGGCAGAGGCCGAGCGCATGGGCATCATCAGCCGCGTCGTCCCGGACGTCCAGGTTACCGAAGAGGCTATGGCTACGGCACAGCGCATCGCCGCCGGCGCGCCTCTGGTACACCGCTGGCACAAGAAATTTTTGGCCCGGCTTGCCGACCCCGTGCCGCTCACGGATGCGGAACTAGACGAAGGTTTCGATTGCTACGACACAGACGACTTCCGGGTCGGCTACCAAGCATTCCTAGACAAGAGGAAACCGAAATTCACCGGCCGCTGAACCGACCAGACTTGAGGGAAAAGAGATGACTGACAATCGCGGACCCTTGACGGGCATGAAAGTGATCGAACTGGCCCACGTCATGGCCGGGCCCACTTGCGGGCGAATGCTCGCCGACATGGGCGCTGACGTGATCAAGGTTGAGCGGGTTCCCGACGGCGACGACACGCGCCGTTTCCTGCCGCCCGATATCGCAGGCGAATCGGCCGCCTACATGATGATGAACCGCAACAAGCGGGGCGTCGCCATCGATTTGAAGAACGCCGAGGGCAAAGAGGTCTTACTGAGGATGCTAGCCGACGCCGACGTTGTCATCGAGAACTACCGCGCCGACACCATGGCCAAGCTGGGCCTAGGCTACGACGACCTAAAGGTCGACAACCCGGGCCTCATCTACTGCGCTATCTCGGGGTTTGGCCGCACCGGCCCCTACGCGCCACGCGGCGGCTACGACCTGATTGCGCAGGGTATGAGCGGGCTCATGAGCATCACGGGCGAAGCGCCGGGGCGCGAACCGGTGAAGGTAGGCGCGCCAGTCACCGATATCACAGCGGGTATTCTAGGCGCGCTGGGCGTCGTTTCGGCCTACGCCTATAAACTGGAGACCGGCGAAGGCCAGATGGTCGACACCTCACTCTTTGAGGCCGGGATCACGCACACCTATTGGCAATCCGCCATTGCTCTAGCGACGGGCTTCGCGCCAAGCCCCATGGGCTCGCGCCATCCCTTGAACACCCCCTACCAAGCATTCAAGTGCGCCGACGGGTGGATCAACCTGGGCGCGTCGAACACGCGGCTCTGGGGCCGGCTTTTGGAGGTCACCAACCTGCAGGAACTGGACGACGACCCTCGGTTCAGCGACAGCGCGGCGCGCATGGCCAATATCGACGCCCTGATCGATACCTTGAACAGCGTGTTCGAGACCAAGCCAATGACCCATTGGCTAACCGAGTTGGAGCGCGTCGGCATTCCCGCGGGCCCAGTCATGGACGTCAACCAAATGCACGCAGATCCCCACACCGAGGCCCGCGAAATGGTCGTCGAGGTGGACCACACCACCGCCGGCCCGGTCAAGACCATCGGACTGCCCATCAAGTTCTCCAAAACACCCGGCGTCATTGACGGAGGTGCGCCTATTTATGGCCAGCATACTCGGCTAGTGCTTGCGGAATACGGCTACGACAACGAGGAAATCGACAACCTGATCGGTGCCGGAGCGGTGATCGCCGCTTAAAAGTAAGGCAGGCATCTTCTTCAAAACCGGACCGCAACCGCCATATGATGGAGATTTCCGACAGCGGTCGGCGCAACACCAACACCGCGGCTGCTTGAGTTCAGGCGCCTTTCGCCGCGGCGATGAAACCTCGGATGTTCTCCGGGTTCTTGACCCCGGGAGCGTCCTCCACACCCGAAGAGACATCCACCGCTGTCGCGCCGGACGCGGCAATCGCATCGGCCACATTCTGCGGCGTCAGCCCGCCCGCCAGGATCCAGGGTTTTGACCAACTCTCCCCCGCAATCAGCTGCCAATCGAAGGAAAGCGCATTGCCACCGGGTCGCGTCGCGTCCTTGGGCGGCTTGGCGTCGAACATGAGGCGGTCGGCCACGTCCGCATAGGCATGTCCTCGGGTCACGTCGTCGGGACTCGCAATGGCCAACGCCTTCATGACAGGAAGGCCATAACGGTCACGCACCTCGCTGATCCGCTCGAAGGGTTCATGGCCATGGAACTGCATCATATCCACGCCGGCATCCGCCGCGATCGCATCCAGCAGCGTATCATCCGCATCCACGCTCAAGGCGACACGTGTGACGTGATTGGGCACCCGAGCAGTCAAGGCCGCCGCATCGGCAACGCTGAGCGAGCGGGGCGAAGGAGGAAAAAAGACAAAGCCGACCATATCGGCACCCGCTTCCACGGAGGCGTCAACCGCGGCGGCGGACATAAGCCCACAGATTTTCACGGCACAGGTCATGAATGCTTTCTCCCGATTGTCTTCGGAACTTATTGCGGCGGGACGGTTCCGCTTACCGACGGCCGCGCCATCATCACCTCGAACCAGGCGGTCAAGGCCGTATTGCTGTTGCGCCAATCTTTCTTGGGGAAGCGAAAATCCAGATAGCCGAGCGCACAGGCCACGGTGATCGTGCCGATGTCCATTCGATCGCCGAACGACGCCGTACTGCCCTCCATTTCCGCAAGTGCCCCATCGATCTTCATCATCTGTCCATCGTACCAGTCGTTCCAACGGGTCAATTCGGGCCGCAGGGAATGCTCATAACGCGCCAGCAACGCCGCATCCAGAAGGCCGTCACCAAGCGCCTGCAACCGGAGCGCCTCCCAACGGACGTTGCCGTCCGCCGGAAACGTCCGGCCCCCGCCCAGCGCCTGGTCCAGGTATTCACAGACAACCCGCGAATCAAACAGCACCTGCCCGTCATCTGTCTCCAGCGCCGGCACCTTCTTCAGGGGATTGACGTTGTCCATGTTCGGGTTTGTCGGCGCCGTCGCCATTTCAAAGAAGTCGATCTGATCCCAATATCCGCCCTCCAGGGCCTGTATCCGGACCTTGCGGACATAGGGCGATGTATTCGATCCATAGAGCTTCACTGATTTTCTCCTCAGATTTTTTTTGATTTAGACGGCGGCCAATTCCTCGCCGACTCGCACCGCCGCGGCAACAGGATCTTCGGCGCCAGTAATCGGCCGGCCGATGACCAGATAATCCGCCCCCATGGCCACGGCATCGGCGGGCGTAGCAATGCGTTTCTGATCATCCGTGGACGCCCATGCGGGCCGGATCCCCGGGACGACCAGCTTGAAGTCCGGGCCGCAGGCATCGCGCAGCAACGTGATCTCCTTTGGCGAGCACACCACCCCGTCCACGCCGCAGTCCTGGGCCAATCGGGCCAGGCGTACGGCCTGTTCGCCAGCATTTGCGGACACCCCCAGTTCCGTTAGGTCGTCGTCATCCAGGGACGTAAGCACGGTGACCGCCAGCATCAAAGGCCGGGCATCGCCAGCTTTGTCGTTCGCAGCCACGGCGGCTTCCATCATGGCGCGTCCACCGCAGGCGTGCACGTTGACCATAAACGGCTGTAGGGCGCCTATGGCGCGAATGGCACCGGCCACCGTGTTGGGGATATCGTGAAATTTGACGTCCAGGAAGAGAGGCTGGTCATCGCCGGCCACTTGGCGCACACCCTGAGGGCCATGCGCAGAAATGAATTCCTTACCCAACTTAATGCCGCCGACGTACCCACGCAGGCGCTCGGCAAGGTTCGCCGCCCAATTCACGTCCGTGGAATCGAGCGGAACGAGTATGCGATCTGACGGTGTCATGATGGGGCGGTTTTAACCCCGCATCCGCTCATAGGCAAGTACCGCCCCTGCCAAGTCCTCGATGGCGGTGCCTGCGGACTTAAAAAAGGTGATCTCATTACCCGTTGGCCGTGCGGCGGGCGCTTCTCCACGGGCGAGAGTAAACAAAGTTCCCAGGATATCCGCGTCGGTGATTACACCACGGATCAATGGATCACAAATGTCCCCGGCCGTCTGCACAGCGTCATCCGTATCGACAAATACCCGAGCTTTCGCAATGGCTGTATCGTCGGCCTCGCGCATCTGTGGCGTGAACCCACCAACAAGGTCCAGATGCTGGCCAGGGCACATCCAGTCGCCGTGAATCAGCGGATCGATGGACAGGGTGGCGCAGGAGATGATGTCTGCGCCCATTACCGCTGATTCCAAATCCGTAACGGCCTCGACGGTGACGCCAGGCAAGTCCACACCGTCGGCTACCGACGCAGCCCGTCCCGGCCGCCGGCCCCAAACCTGCACATCGGTAAGGGCGCGCTGCGAGGCATGCGCACAGATGAGATGCGGCGCCAGGGTGCCGGTGCCGACTACCAAAAGGCGCGCCGCCTCCGGGCGGGACAGGTAGCGCGATGCCAACGCGGACGCTGCTGCTGTCCGCCGGGCGGTCAACTCAACGCCATCGAAAAGCGCTAGCATGGCCCCGGTCCGGCGGTCGAGGAGCTGATAGTTGGCGTGCACTCCCGGCAAATCCAGGGCCCCGTTCTCGGGCATGACGGTCGCCGTCTTAATCCCCAGGTAGTTGGCGTCCCAGGCTGGCATGAGCAAAAGGGTCGCATCCCGGCCGTCGGCGACGGGTACCGTGTGATGATGGCGCGGTGGCACGGTGGCGTCGCCACGAAAGGCGGCATCAAGGGCGTCGACCAGGGCCGCATAATCGAGGACCTGAGAGAGGTCCTGTGCCTCAAGGACGTGCACGATTAGGCCGCATTCGCGGGCGGCAACGCCGGCGGAC